>CAJZEA010000084.1:0-7117 GCA_915066515.1 uncultured Neisseria sp.
CGCAGCGTAATGGGCATTATTAAAAATATGTTCAAATAATCAGCCTGCAAACATAAAAGGCCGTCTGAAAATCAATTTCAGACGGCCTTTTTATTCATCAATCCAATTAGTTCTTCATCGACTGCACCGGCGCAGGAATTCTGCCGCCGCGATTGACGAACACTTCGCACGAACCTTCTTTAACCGGCATTACGGGCGCGTAACCCAGCAGGCCGCCGAACTCGACGCTGTCGCCGACGGTTTTTCCGGTTACCGGAATGATGCGCACGGCAGTGGTTTTGCTGTTGATCATGCCGATGGCGGCTTCGTCGGCGATGATACCGGAAATGGTATGAGCAGGCGTGTTGCCGGGGACGGCAATCATGTCCAAACCAACGGAGCAGACAGCGGTCATGGCTTCGAGTTTGTCCAGCGTCAGCACACCAGCTTCAGCAGCGGCAATCATGCCCTCGTCTTCCGAAACGGGGATAAACGCGCCGCTCAAACCGCCGACCGCGCTGGAAGCCATCATGCCGCCTTTTTTCACGGCATCGTTCAGCAATGCCAAGGCAGCCGTCGTGCCGTGCGTACCGCAGACGCTCAAGCCCATTTCTTCAAGGATGCGCGCCACCGAGTCGCCGACAGCGGGGGTCGGTGCCAGCGACAAATCGAGAATGCCGAACGGGATGCCCAGTATTTTCGAGGCTTCGCGGCCGATGAGTTCACCCACGCGGGTGATTTTGAAGGCGGTTTTCTTCACGACTTCGGCGACCTCGGTCAGGCTGACCGCGTCCGAATTTTCCAGCGCGGCTTTGACTACGCCCGGTCCCGATACGCCGACGTTGATAACGGCGTCCGCTTCGCCCGAGCCGTGAAACGCGCCCGCCATAAACGGGTTGTCTTCCACCGCGTTGCAGAACACGACGATTTTGGCGCAGCCGAAACCTTCGGGCGTGATTTCCGCCGTGCGTTTGATGGTTTCCCCCGCCAGTCTGACCGCATCCATATTAATACCGGCGCGCGTGCTGCCGATATTGATGGAGCTGCACACGATGTCGGTAGTCTTCATCGCTTCGGGAATGGAGCGGATTAACACCTCGTCTGAAGGCGACATGCCTTTTTGCACCAGCGCGGAAAAGCCGCCGATAAAGGATACGCCGATGGCTTTGGCTGCCTTGTCCAAAGTCTGCGCCACGCTGACGTAAGAATCGGCTTTGGTCGCCGCTGCGATTTGGGCAATCGGCGTGACGGAAATACGCTGATTCACAATCGGCACGCCGTATTTGGCGGAAAGGTGTTTCGCCGTAGCGACCAAATCTTTGCCGACAGTGGTGATTTTGTTGTAAATGTTTTGGTTCAACACATCGATGTCGGTGCTGATACAGTCGTGCAAATCGATGCCTATGGTAATGGTGCGGACGTCGAAATGCTGGTCGGCAACCATTTTGACGGTTTCTAAAATTTCGCCGGATTGGATACTCATCACATTCCTCCGACTCAAATGCGGTGCATGGCTTGGAAAATTTCTTCGTTTTGCATACGGATATCGAGCGCGAGTTTTTTGCTCTCTTCCGCAAACAAATCCAGCATTTCTTGCCGCGATTTGGGGCATTTTGAGGTATCCACCAAGATAATCATGGTGAAGAAATCGTCCATCAGCTGCTGGCTGATATTGAGGATGTTGATTTGGTTTTCCGCCAAAATTCTGGAAACGTCGTACACGATGCCGACGCGGTCTTTGCCGATGACAGTGATGACTGAATTGTTCATAAGTCAGGGTCCTTGTAGGGGTCGTCTGAAAAATCTGGTTCGGGAAATTATAGCACCGCTTTAAAATAAGATGGCTTGGATTGTTGACAATTTTCAGGTTTTGTCGGTTGGGGCGGCTGCGTATTGAATAGGATGGGCTGAGGATGATCGGCAGGTTTGCGATTGAGGGATTTTGGGTAAACCGATATTAATTTGTTCAAATATCCATGCAAACAGGCGTACCCAAACACGTCAATTTGCGTATAATGGCGCAAATTCCGATTAACCGATTCATGTAAATAAGGATTAAACCATGACATCTATCCACGACCAAATCAAAGAAGTTGTTACCACCCACCGCGTTGTTTTGTTTATGAAGGGTACGAAGCAGTTCCCGCAATGCGGCTTCTCTTCACGCGCCGTACAAATCCTCAGCGCCGCAGGCTGCACTGATTACGTTACCGTGAATGTTTTGGAAAACGATGCCGTCCGCCAAGGTATCAAAGAATACAGCGATTGGCCGACCATCCCGCAACTCTACGTGAACGGAGAGTTTGTCGGCGGTTCCGATATTTTGATGGAAATGTATGAAGCAGGTGAGCTGCAAGAATTGCTGAAAGCTTGATTTGCCTGATACGGAATCATGAAGAGGTCGTCTGAAATATTTCAGACGACCTCTTTTCATTTTAACCAAGACTCAAGAGAGGTTTATTCCTCGGGACGTTCGCCGTCGGTGTCGTCCAGTTTGCCTTCGGTGATATCGATGTTGATACCCACGGCGGCACGGATTTTGGCGTCGATTTCGTTGGCGATTTCGGGATTTTCTTTCAGCCAGACGCGGACGTTGTCTTTGCCTTGTCCGATTTTAGCGCCGTTGTAGCTGTACCATGCGCCTGATTTTTCAACGATGTCGTATTTGACGCCGAGGTCGATCAGTTCGCCTTCCCAGCTTACGCCTTCGCCGTACAGGATATCGAATTCGGCTTGGCGGAACGGGGGCGCTACTTTGTTTTTGATGACTTTGACTTTGGTTTCGTTGCCGATGACGTCGTCGCCTTTTTTGATTTGTCCGGTGCGGCGGATGTCGAGGCGGACGGAGGCGTAGAATTTGAGGGCGTTACCGCCGGTGGTGGTTTCGGGGCTGCCGAACATCACGCCGATTTTCATACGGATTTGGTTGATGAAGACGACCAGTGTGTTGGTGCGTTTGATGTGGCCGGTCAGTTTGCGCAAGGCTTGGCTCATCAGGCGGGCTTGCAGGCCAACGTGGCTGTCGCCCATTTCGCCTTCGATTTCGGCTTTGGGTACGAGGGCCGCTACGGAGTCAACGACAACCATGTCCACGCCGCCGGAACGTACCAGCGTGTCGCAGATTTCCAGAGCCTGCTCGCCGGTGTCGGGTTGGGAGAGGTAGAGTTCTTCTACTTTAACGCCGAGTTTGCGGGCGTAAACGGGGTCGAAGGCGTGTTCGGCGTCGATAAAGGCGCAGATGCCGCCGTTTTTCTGGCATTGGGCGATGGCTTCGAGGCAGAGCGTGGTTTTACCGGAGGATTCGGGGCCGAAGATTTCGACGACGCGGCCGCGCGGCAGACCGCCGACGCCGAGCGCCAAGTCCACACCGAGCGAGCCGGTGGAGATGACGTCAAGGTTTTCTTCTTGCTGGCTGCCGTCCATTTTCATGATGGAGCCTTTGCCGAAGTTTTTTTCGATTTGGGCAAGGGCGGCGGCTAGGGCTTTGCTTTTTTCGTCTGACATAGTGTTGGTCTCGTTTGATGTTGATGAATTTAGCTAAGAATTTGTTTAGCTATTATCTCATAAATTAAGAAAAAGTATAGTTTATTTCGATTTTATTTTGACGTGCAGGCGGGCTTACTTGAAAAATTTTAAATAACTATTTGTTTCTAATAAAATTAAATGTTTTCTAATTTTTGAGCGTATCGGTGTTGCAGATTTTATTTGTTACAGAGGTCGTCTGAAAAATCGACTGTGGTTTTCAGACGACCCTTGTCCAATCCAATTACTTGCACACGGCGGATACTTTGATTTCGACCGCCCATTCCGGTTTGGCGAGTTTGGCTTCGATGCAGGCGCGTGCTGGGGCGCGGCCGGGGGCTGTCCAGGCATCCCAGGCTTCGTTCATGGCGGCGTAGTCGTTCATATCGGTCAGGAAGATGGTGGCTTCGAGGATGTGTGCTTTGTCGGTGCCGCATTCTTCAAGCCAGCGGTCGATTTGCGCCAAGACGTTTTCGGTCTGGGCTTTGGCATCGGCTTCGGGATTTTCGGGAACCATGCCTGAGAGGAAGACGAATCCTCCGGCGCAGACGGCTTCGGAGTAGCGTTCGGTGGTACCGAGGTATCGGATATTCATTTGATATTCCTTGAGGTTGGGCGCACGGGGCATTCTGTCCTGTTGTCGGATTTCGGTTTTCCGATTTTGTCGGAACAGGATGGCGGATATTGGGCAGGGGCTTATGGTAACATTCAGCTTGATTGTCTGCCACAGCAGGCGGGCGGTTTTGTTGTTTTTGAAAAGATGCGGAAACTATTTTTACGCGTCATTGTCATATTAATTTTAGGTCGTCTGAATATTATTGGAACTGCATCATGAGCAAAAATACCGATTATCCGGTTACTCCTGCCGTCCGTTTCTTGCGTACACATCAAATTGATTTTGAGCCTTATATTTATGTTTATGAGGAACACGGCGGGACAGGGCAGTTTGCACAGTTGTTCGGCGTGGACGAGCATCAGGTGGTCAAAACCATCGTGTTGCAAAACGAAGCGAAGAAAGGGCTGGTTGTCGTAATGCACGGCGACAAGCAGATTTCCACACGCAATCTGGCGCGCGATTTGGGCATGAAACACATCGAGCCTGCCGATCCGAAACAGGCAAACAAATGGACGGGCTATCTGGTGGGCGGGACGACGCCTTTCGGTATGAAAACCCGGTTGCCTGTGTATGTTGAAAAAAGTATTTGGGATTTGGAGAAAGTTTATATCAACGGCGGCAAGCGCGGATTTATCATCGGTGTCAGTCCGCAGGCTTTGCGGGCTTTGAATCCGCAGGATGTACAGGTCGCCGTCTAAAGGGATGCAAAACGGTTTTAAGTCGGGAAACGCAGATTCGGGCAAATTTGAAGGTTTTATAAAAAGAACACAATGCCTGATTTTATATCTGTTTTCATTCTGTCAAACAGCCTGTTGCCGTGATTTCACGGTATCGGGCTTTGGCAAACACAAACCAAAGAGGCACACCCTAATATGGAAAACCGTAATTTTTATGAAATTCTCGGCATTTCGGCGGATGCGGACATTGCAGAAATCAGAAAAGCCTATCGCGATTCGGCAATGAAATACCATCCCGATCGTAATCCCGGCAATCCCGAAGCGGAAGAGCGTTTTAAGGAAATCCGTCAGGCTTACGATACGCTGGTCGATCCCGAACGTCGGGCATGGTACGACGAGTCGCTCCGTGAATTCAGCGGTAGAAGCGGGCAGACCGCCAGCCAGCAGACCGGTAGCGAACATACGGCGGAAGCGCCGCGCCAAGACGGCGACCGGACTTATGTGATGGCGATGTATGCCTTGTTTGCCTTGGCATTTGCGACCTTGGTGATGCCTGTAGCCGGCATTGTTTTGGCGTATGTAAAACGTGGCGATATGGGAGACTCGGTTTATAATAACCACGCAGACTATCTGATTAAAACCTTCTGGGGCGGTCTGGCGGGGTTTGTTTTGAGTAAAATCACCGCGTTTATCGGCATCGACTCCGTGTTGCTGTTTTTGGTATCGGTTTGGTTTGCTTACCGTCTGGCGGCAGGTTTTGTCAGACTGACGGACAACAAGCGTATGTCTTTGGATACTTGGTTCTAAGCGCAACCGCCCGCCTTGTTTTCAGACGACCTTCGCATTCCGGGGTCGTCTGAAATTTTTGTATGGGTCGTTTGCGGGAAACTATAGTGGATTAAATTTAAATCAGGACAAGGCGACGAAGCCGCAGACAGTACAGATAGTACGACAAGGCGAGGCAACGCCGTACTGGTTTAAAGGTAATCCACTATAAAAGGTCGTCTGAAAACCCAAATCGATTTTCAGACGACCTTTTGACATTGCCCCAGCCGAAAACAATCGGCTTATTCGGAAATCACCGATGCTGCGGGTTGTAGCGGTTTTCCAAGCGCAGGAACACCCAGCCCAAGAAAGTTGTCATCAAGAGATAAATCAGCGCGACGGTATAGAGCGGTTCTTCATAAACGGAATAGCGGCCGCTAATCGTACTTTGCACATAAGCCAGCTCCGCCACGGCAATGACGGACAACAGCGAGCTGTCTTTCAAAAGCGTAATAAATTCGCTGGCAAGCGGCGGCAGCATACGGCGCAACGCCTGCGGGAGAATCACATAGCGCATCGCCTGCGGATAAGTCAGCCCCAGCGAACGCGCCGCTTCCATCTGACCGCGGTCGATGGACTGGATGCCCGCGCGGAAAATCTCGCAGATATATGCGCCGGAGTTGGCAATCAAGGCAAGCGAACCGGCAATCAGCGCGCCGTAAGAACGTCGGATTTCCACCGCCTCGTCGCCGTTAATCAGCAAACCGTCGGTAGGATGGACGAAAAACGGGAACCAAACGTAAGACCAAATCACAATCTGCACAAACAGCGGCGTACCACGGAACAGCGTTACATACAGCAGCGAAACCTTACGCAAAACCCAAGCCAGCGCGCGCATGGGCGCACCCGCCTTTTCCAGATGAATCAAGCGCGCCAGCGCGAGCAGCAGACCCAATACGGAGCCGCCCGCCGTCGCCACTACGGTCAAGCCCAGCGTCGTTAGCGCGCCGTAGAAAAACATCCAGCGGTATTCGTAAATAATGTCAAACCGAAAATCCATACTCGTCCGCCTGTCTAAAACTCCGGGAAACGGTTTGCGGCAGCCACCCGATTCCCGAACATTGGAAAAATGAAACTCGATATTTTACAAGAAAATACATTCTTTGAATGCCTTTTTGTTAAATTAATCGGGTTGCCGTCCGTTTTTTACATTTCCCCGCCCGTCGCGCCTATCCGCCAATCGTCGCACTCGAATCCGTTTTCCTCTGAAAAAACAACGCCAAACAATCCCGATATGCCGCCGTAAAATTGACCGTCCCGACAAAAAAGCGGATAATCCGCCCATCCTTAAAACACCTTTTCAGACGACCTTTCCCCGTGATTCAAAAGGTCGTCTGAAACCTTTTATAAAGCTCAAACATGAAAGCACCCGAACTCCTCCTTCCCGCCGGCGGCCTCGAACGTATGCGCGCCGCCTACGACTACGGCGCAGACGCCGTTTATGCCGGCAGCCCGCGTTACTCCCTGCGCGCCCGCAACAACGAATTTGCCAAACTCG
>CAJZEA010000085.1:0-7078 GCA_915066515.1 uncultured Neisseria sp.
ACTGTCTGCGGCTTCGTCGCCTTGTCCTGATTTAAATTTAATCCACTATATTTTGCCCGAGGTCGTCTGAAAACCTGCGCTTTGCAAACCTGTGGTTTAGGATTAGTATAACTATACCAATTTATCCTAAATCCATTTCAAATCATTCACTTCGGAGAGATTCCATGAGCTACACGGCCCCTGTAAACGAATTGCGTTTCGGCATCCGCGTGCACGGCAGGTTGGGCGAAATCCTGCAACTGCCCCATGCGGAAGGTTTGGATGCGGAAACGGTGGATGCGGTGCTGGACGAGGCGGCGCGGTTTGCCTCGGAACAATGGGCGGACACCAACCGCACCGGCGATTTGCACGGCGCGGGTTTTTCAGACGACCTGATTACGACCCATCCCGATTTGGCGCGTGCCTACTATGATTTCTGCGAAGCGGGCTGGGCGGGTTTGCGCGCGCCGGCGGAGTTTGGCGGACAGGGGCTGCCGGCGGTCGTGTCGGCGGCGTGTGAGGAGATGTGGTGCGCCGCCAACCTCGCCCTGTCGCTCATGCCAATGCTGACGCTGGGGGCGGTGGACGCGCTGTTCAAGCACGGCAGCGAGGAGCAGAAACAGACCTACCTGCCGAAAATGTGCAGCGGCGAATGGGCGGGAACGATGAATTTGAGCGAACCGCAGGCGGGTTCGGATTTGAACCATATCGCCACCCGCGCCGTGCCGAAGGAAAACGGCGCGTATGCCCTCAGCGGTCAGAAAATCTTCATCACTTGGGGCGATCAGGAAATGACGGAAAACATCGTCCATCTGGTGCTCGCGCGCCTGCCCGATGCCGCGCCGGGCGTGCAGGGCGTGTCGATGTTTATCGTGCCGAAATATTTGGTGAACGCGGACGGCAGCTTGGGCGGACGCAACGGCGTGCGCGCCATCGGCATCGAACACAAGCTCGGCATACACGCCAGCCCGACCTGTACGATGGAGTTCGACAACGCCGAAGGCTATCTGGTCGGCAGGGCGGGCAAGGGTTTGGCGTATATGTTTACCATGATGAAAACCGCGCGGCTGAACGTCGGCATCGAAGGCCACGCCGTCGCCGAACGCGCCTACCAAAACGCGCTCGCCTATGCCAAAGAACGCGTGCAGGGACGCGACGAGGCGGACGGTTCAGACGACGTGGCGATTATCCGCCATCCCGACGTGCGCCGTATGTTGTTGATACAAAAGGCAACGCTCGCCGCCCAACGCGCCCTCTATCTGCGCGCCGCCGCCCTGACCGATTTTGCCGCCGCCTGCCCCGACAACGTATTGCGCAAAGAAGCCGAGCGCGAACTGGATTTCCTGATTCCCATCGTCAAAGCCTGGCCGACCGACAACGGCGTCGTCCTGACCAACCTCGCCATTCAGATTTACGGCGGCGCGGGTTACGTCGAAGAAAGCGGCGTGGCGCAATACCTGCGCGACGTGCGGATTACGCCGATTTACGAAGGCACCAACGGCATACAGGCCGCCGATTTGGCAGGCCGCAAAACCACCGGCAAAAACGGCGCGCTGCCCTTGAAGCTGCTCGCCGAAGGCAAAGAGCTGGCGGACAAACTCGCCGCCGCCGAACCCGCCGCCGCGCAGCAACTGGCGCAAGCCATTGAAACGGCAGAACAAAGCATCGCCCGCATGGTCGGATACGCCGACCGTCCCGCCCTCGCCGCCGCCGCGTCCAACGCCTACCTGCAACAAATGGGGCTGACGCTCGGCGCCATCGGACTCGCCCACGCCTACCTTGCCGCCGAAGCCGCCCAAAAGGACGACGCCGACGACTTCGGCAGCGGTTTCTACGCCGCGCAGCAACACAACGCCCGCGTCTATTGCGCCCACGTCCTGCCACAGGTTTACGCCTGCGCCGCGCAGATTGAAAACGCGCAGGCATTGTTGGACGTGCCGTTAGAACTTTATTGACATACGGGTTTGAAAAGAGGTCGTCTGAAACCGGATTTTGAGTTTCAGACGACCTCTTTTGTCAGCTTTAGCGTGGATTGAAGCAGAACGCATGAGTCGAATTTGGCAATCTGTCCGATCGAGCATTGGACGGAAGGTTTGGAACGTTTGTGCCGAATATGGAAAGGAAACAGGCTTGCCGCAACGTAAAAAGGTCGTCTGAAAACCTGATTTTCAAGTTTTCAGACGACC
Source organism: uncultured Neisseria sp. (assembly GCA_915066515.1). Taxonomy (GTDB): domain Bacteria; phylum Pseudomonadota; class Gammaproteobacteria; order Burkholderiales; family Neisseriaceae; genus Neisseria. Next base: position 2,166 of record CAJZEA010000085.1, read on the forward strand.
TTTCATTTATTCCGCCAACCCGTTCAGCCTTTCGGATAAAACCGCACCACGTTTTCCCCCTCGGGCAGCGTCAGTTTCTTCACGGCATGGCCGTACACGGTTTCGAGCGTGACGGTCAGACCGCCTTCGGTTTCGAAAATCTTATCCACAAACGCTTCAGCCGCTTGGGCGTCGCTGAATTTTAAGGCGTGCCACAAGCCCAGGGTTTCCATGTCCTGCCGGAACGTCGCCGCTTTACGGTAGCTCAATTCGAGCTTGGCGGTATCGGTCACGGGGTCGTAGAAACCGTTGTCGGCAAGCATGTCGCCGAGGTCGTGCATATCGATTAAGGTCGGCGTTTCACACGCTATCCCCGCGTCTTTCAGACGGCCTGTCAGTTCGGTCAGGCTGTCGCGGCCGAAATGGGTGAAGAATAATAAACCGTCTGTTTTCAAGGCGTTTGCCCAGTTTTGCAGGACGGGCAGGATTTCGCCCGCGCGGGGCAGGCTGAGGTTCGCCCACAACATATCGGCACAGGCTTCGGGCAGCGGGTCGGTCAGGGCTTGGCAGTGTTGCGGGACGGTTTTGCCGGTGAGCTTTTGCCAAAAACCGCTTTTGCGCGCGGCTGCGGCGGTTTGGAGGAAGTCGGCGCGCGGGTCGTATTCTTCGAATACCGCATTCGGATAACGCGCGGCAAGAAGGCTGCGGCTGATGTCTGCGTCCGCACCGACCAGCAGGATGCGTTTGGGCGCGTTGCGGACGATTTGCAGCCGCTCGTCGGTGTCTTGGGCAAGATGGCGGTGGATTTGCCAGCGTTTGTCTTGGGGGTTCATGTTTCAGACGACCTTTTTCTTCTTTTTGAAGGGTGGGTTTGCGTGCCGCCATTTAGGGGCGGTATGGATTTCTTTTAATTTCAATTGACTATATTAAAAAACAGTAACCGTTGCACTCGGTTATCTGCTTCTTCTTTTGTCTGGCGGAAGAGGATGGCTCTATTTTATTCCGTACATCTGAGAACCACCCCCATCCTAACCTTCCCCCGCCGGACGGGGGAAGGGATAAGGCTGCCGTTACGGTAGCGCGGCATCGTTCCCGCCGACGGATTTCACACTCTGAAGCCTCGTCATTCTTTAAGTTTTGGGTTCACGTCTGAACGGAAACAACGGCAAAAGGCTTTTCAGACGACCTTCTCGACAAAGCCGCGGTAGCGTTCGGCAAATTCGTCGGCGTGGCTTAAAAACGGGGCGTGTGCCGCTTTTTCCATCAATACTAATTCGCTGTCCGTCAAGTGGCGGCTGAGGTATTCGCCCATGCGCGGCGGGGTGATGGCGTCTTTTTGTCCGAACACCAGAAGCGACGGGGCTTGGATGCTTGAAAGCAGGGGGCGGGCATCGGCTTGGTTGACGGCATCCAACGCGGCTTGCAGGGCGGGCGGTGCGCCGTGGCGGGAGAGGTCGGGCAGGATGTTGCCGATGATTTCGGCGGCGTTTGGTGTGTGCAGCAACTGTAATTGTAGAAACTGTTTGATATGTTTGGCATAATCCTGCCGGAACGCGCCGACCATCTTGCCCAAAGCGGGATTGGACAGTCCTTCGGGGTAGTCCGCGTCGGCGGTCAGGCGGGCGAAACTTGCGGTCAGGCAGAGCGAGCGGACTTTGTCGGGACGGCGTGCGGCGAGATGGAGCGCGACCAAGCCGCCGAGCGACCAGCCGAGGATGTGGGCGGGCGCGTCGATTTCTTCGGCGAAGGCTTCGGCAATCGCGGCGATGTTGAAAGGTTCGGCAAAGGGTGCGTCGCCGTGTCCGGGCAGGTCGAGGGCGCGGATGTCCCAATCGGCACTCAGGCGCGGAATGAGGTCGTCGAAGACGTGGCGGTTCGCTGCCCAGCCGTGTATCAGATAAACTTTTTTGGCGGAGTGCGGCATGGCTGTTTTCTCTATGGATGTGTTTTCTTGGTGGCGCAATGCGGGATGGTGGCACAAAAGCCGTTGCGTATTATGCCACGCCTTGGTTTCAGCGTGCGAAACCCGGCCGTATGGCGGTTTTTGCGGCGGCTGCGCGGCGGACTTGGAAGAATTTTTTACGGACGCGGCAAACAGTTGCCCCTTGTGTTTCCGCCCGATACAGGGCGGGGCGGTGTGCGGCGGCTGTCAGAAGAAGCCGCCGGCATTTGAGCGGATGTGGGCTTCGCTGTATTATGAGCCGCCCGTCAGCAGTATGATACGCGCGTTGAAGCATTTGGCAGACCTCGGCATGAGCCGTCCGCTGGCGGAACTGATGCGCCGCCATGCGCCCGACTGGCTGGAAACGGAGCGTTTCGATTTTGTGCTGCCCGTGCCGTTGAGCAAAGAAAGGCGGCTGCACCGCGGCTTCAACCAAAGCGAGGAATTGGCGGATATTCTGTCCGAACATTACGGCTGGACGCTGCTGCCGAGGCAGACGGTTTTCAGACGACATCGCGAGCCGCAAAGTACACTCAAAAGCGCAGACAGGGTTCGCAATATAAAAAATGCTTTTGAAATCAATGGTCATATCTCGAAAAACTGTAATATTTTGTTAATCGACGATGTGTTCACCACCGGTTCGACGCTGAACGAATTGGCGCGGACGCTGAAAAAATCAGGCGCAGGCAAGATTTTTTGCTGGAGTTTGGCGCGTCCGCCAATGAAAAAATAGCTAAAGTTTTTGACACCTGCGGAACATTTCGGCATTATGCCCCTCTATAAGTGATTGATTTATATGTTTACCATAGTTTTGTACCAACCCGAAATCCCGCCCAATACGGGCAATATCATCCGATTGTGCGCCAACACCGGAGCCGATTTGCATCTGGTCAAGCCGCTCGGTTTTCCGCTGGATTCGGCAAAAATGAAGCGCGCAGGTTTGGATTATCACGAGTTTGCAAAACTGACGGTACACGAGAATTTTGAAGATTGTCTCAAAGCTTTGGAAGGTCGCCGCATTTTCGCGCTGACCACCAAAGGCAAAACCCGTCCCGACGAAGTTTCTTTTGTTGAGGGCGATGTCTTTTTGTTCGGCCCCGAGACACGCGGCCTGCCCGCCGAAATCCTCGACACCCTGCCCCAAGGGCAAAAGCTGCGCCTGCCCATGAAGCCCGGCAGCCGGAGCATGAATCTTTCCAACACCGTCGCCGTGATTCTGTTTGAAGCATGGCGGCAAAACGGTTACGCAGGCGGTGTATAACATCCGCAGGGGAGTCTCCCTGAGCCGTTTGACAAAAACCAAGACGATACTGTCCGACAACAGCTTGGTTTTTGTCAAACCGCCGATACGTCGTCTGAAACCGCCTGGGAGCCATCCCGCCGCGTTATCAACTCAAGAACGGACTACGTTTTGACTTTATCTAAAACCACTCTTTTCTCCACCTTGACTGCCGTCGCAATCAGCATCCTTTCCATTCATTCCGCCTCAGCCGACTCCATCGTCCGCGCCGAGAAGCTGCATTCCTCCGCCAACCGCAGCTACAAAGTCGCCGGCAAACGCTACACGCCGATGACCAAAGTATCCTCCTTCGTCCAAACCGGCAATGCCTCATGGTACGGTAACCAGTTCCACGGCCGTAAAACCTCCAGCGGCGAGCGTTACAACATGAACGCCCTGACCGCCGCCCACAAAACCCTCCCCATTCCCAGCTACGCCCGTGTGACCAACACCAAAAACGGTAAAAGCGTCATCGTCCGCGTCAACGACCGCGGTCCTTTCCACGGCAACCGCGTGATCGACGTGTCCAAAGCCGCCGCCCAACAATTAGGTTTCATCAACCAAGGCACGGCACATGTCAAAGTCGAACAAATCGTACCGGGTCAAAGCACCCAAGTTTATGATGGCAAAGATATTTTCGTCGATTTGAAATCCTTCGGTACCGAACGCGAAGCACAAGCCTATATGAACCAGGCGGCGAGAAATCTTTCCGCCGGCATGATGAACCCGAGAGTTTCCCTGGAGAAACGCAACTACGAATACGTCGTCAAAATGGGTCCGTTCACCTCGCAAGAGCGTGCCGCCGAAGCCGAAGCCAAAGCACGCGGTCTGATTCAGGCAGCTTCACTGTCCCTCTAAGCCGCATCCGTGTTTTCAGACGACCTGTTGCAAGACAGGTCGTTTTGTATTGAAGCTAGGTATAAAGCCGTCGTATCCTTGCCTCCTTTCCCTTATATAGTGGATTAAAATTGCAATGATACGGCGTTGCCAACGCCCTTATGTACTACCCGTACACGGCGGGCGTTGACGCCTTGTCTCATTTTTATTTTAATCCACTATAATTCCCCGCTTCTCAACCAAAGGAATCCCCACCATGTCCCTCTCACCTTGCCCGCAATGCCAATCCGAATACACCTACGAAGACGGCAGCCAATACATCTGTCCCGAATGCGCGTTTGAATGGACGGAAAACGACGGCGAAGCCGCCGAAGAAACCCTGAGCGTCAAAGATGCCAACGGCGCCGTGTTGCAAGACGGCGACACTGTCGTCCTGATTAAAGACCTCAAAGTCAAAGGCAGCTCCATGGTCATCAAGCAAGGCACCAAGGTAAAAGGCATACGCCTGCAAGAAGGCGACCACAATATCGGTTGCAAAATCGACGGCAGCGCGATGAATTTGAAATCAGAGTTTGTCAAAAAATCATGATGTTGGTATAATAATCGTTGGTGGGTCGCTAGGCCGACCTGAAAACCGTTTGTAAAGCTACTTGTCTCCGTAAGGGTTGCTTTCAAACGGTTTTCGCCTTTTTCGGCAGGAGGAAATAGGCGTTGCACCAATTGACGCAGCGCTATTTCGTCCGCCATATCAAACAAAGGTCGTCTGAAACCTGTTGTCGGTTTCAGACGACCTTTTTCATGGTTCGGCAAAATGGTTGTGTCGAATATAGTGGATTAAATTTAAATCAGGACAAGGCGACGAAGCCGCAGACAGTA
>CAJZEA010000086.1:0-7064 GCA_915066515.1 uncultured Neisseria sp.
AGGTGCTGAAGCACCAAGTGAATCGGTTCCGTACTATCTGTACTGTCTGCGGCTTATCCTGATTTAAATTTAATCCACTATATAGTCGAATATCTAAAAACCGTAACGGCGTTATCAGTTATAATAAAAGACTGACACAAACCTGTACGGAACCGTATCATGTATCACTACAAATCCGAAGCCACCCAATTCCTCGACAAACTCATCGAAGACAATCCGCAACTGGAAACACAACGCCTTGAAAACCGCCATCTGTTGTGGGATGTCGAGCTGGACCCTCAAGAACAGAAAGAATTCGAAGCCGCCAAAGTCGCCAAAAAACCTTATACCTACTACCAAGACTGACGGCCAAACGGCATGACCACCCAGACACACAATATCGACCCGGCGCTGCAAGACTACCTCAACAGCATCGGCGAAAAAGAGCATCCCGTCCTGACCGCCCTGCGTTCGCGCACGCAATCCCACCGTTTAGGGAAAATGGCGATTGCCCGCGAACAGGCAGCCTTGCTGACTTGGCTCGCACACCTGCTCAAAGCCGAAAAATATCTGGAAATCGGCGTGTTTACCGGTTACAGCAGCACCGCAGTCGCCCTAGCCCTGCCCGAACATGGCAAAATTACCGCCTGCGACATCAACGTCACCTTTACCGATATCGCCCGCGAAACCTGGCAGGCAGCGCAAGTCGCCCATAAAATCACCCTCCACCTCCAGCCCGCCCTGCTGACCTTGGACGACTTGATAAGCCAAGGCGAATCAGGCAGCTACGACTTGGCGCTGATCGATGCCGACAAACCGCCCACACCGCAATATTTCGAACGCTGCCTGCAACTGGTTCGCAGCGGCGGCGTTATCGCCATCGACAATGTCCTGCTGAACGGGCGCGTTATGGGTGAAGTAGAACGCGATGCCCCGCCCAGCCTGAACATACTCCAGTCCTTCAACCGCAACCTGCCCGACGATTCCCGCATCGTACCCATTACCCTGCCCGTCGGCGACGGTCTGACTTTGCTGCTTAAAAAATAAAATGAACAAAACCCTTCCCCTCCTGTTTGCCGGTATCCTCCTGCTCAACGCCTGCGCCTCTACCGCCCCCAAACCCAAATCCGGCGACACCTTCATGCTGCCCGATATTCCCACCGCCGCAGCCGAATCCTCCGCCATTCCCTATCCCGATTTGAACACGATGACTCAAATCGAACGCTTGGGTATGCAGGTCGAACGTTTGGAGCGCGAAATGGAAAACACCAACCAGCGCCTGCAACAACTCGAAAAACAAAACAAAACCCCGCGTCACACCAATAGGAAAGTGCCCGCCCAACGTTTGGACGACCAAAAGCTCAAAAGCACCTATCTGGCAAATGGCGGCACCGCGCCTTCAGAAGCCGACTCCGCCGACCAAAACGAAACCCGCCTCTACAACCAAGCCCTCAAATACTATCAGCGCAACAATTACGCCGCAGCAGCCGCAGTCTTAAAAGGAGCAGACGGCGGAAACGGCAGCGAAAGCGCCCGACGCAATATGTATCTGCTGCTGCAAAGCCAACAGCGCATGGGCAATTGCGAATCCGTCATCGAAATCGGCGGACGCTTTGCCAACCGCTTCCGCAACAGCCCGCAAGCCCCCGACGCGCTCTTCAGCATCGGGCAATGCCAATACAAGCTGCAACAGAAAGACATCGCCCGCAACACATGGCGCAAACTGATACAGAGCTACCCCGGCAGCGCCGCCGCCAAACGCGCCGCCGTCAGCATCAAGCAACGATAACTTTTCAGACGACCTCCCATATTCAAAGGTCGTCTGAAATCATTCATTGAATAACGTTTTATACACCAGGAGTAAATATGGCCAAAATCGGCATCATCATGGGCAGCAACAGCGACTGGCCCGTCATGCAGCAGGCAGCGCAGTTTCTCAAAGAGTTCGGCGTCGAATACGAAGCCCGCGTCGTGTCCGCACACCGCACCCCCGATTTAATGTTCGAATACGCCGAAACCGCCCGCGAACGCGGCATCAAAGCCATCATCGCGGGCGCAGGCGGCGCGGCGCACCTGCCCGGCATGGTTGCCGCCAAGACCACCGTCCCCGTATTGGGCGTTCCCGTGCCCAGCAAATACCTGCGCGGCGAAGACTCCCTGCTCTCCATCGTGCAAATGCCCAAAGGCGTTCCCGTCGCCACTTTCGCCATCGGCGAGGCAGGTGCCGCCAACGCCGCCCTGTTCGCCATCTCGCTGCTTGCCAACGAAAACCCCGAGCTGGCGCAAAAACTTGCCGATTTCCGCGCCAAGCAGGAACAAACCGTTTTAGACATGGAACTGCCTGAGGCATAACCATCGAGATTGCTGGGAAGGTCGTCTGAAAGGCAAATAGAAATCTTTGTATTTTGACGACCATACCAGCTGCGCTTTTTATATTGTGCGCGACAATCGCTGGATATAACTGCTAATCTGCGTCAGTTCCAAACCAAATCTTTTTAATTACATCTAAATTAGAAGAAAATTTTTTATAGTCATCCTGAATTTTCGATACTAAAGAATTTAATTCAGCATATAACTCATGGCTGAAATTTATATTTATATTTCTTTCTTTGCCCCCTAATACCTCCATATTCAGTATATTATTTTTCTTAAATTTCATATTCAAGATATTATTCTTTTTGCTTATCTTAGCAGTAAGTGATTCAAAATTTAATTCGTTTTGATTATTATCTGAGATCAATTCTATAAAATCCAATAAATTGCCATAGTCCTCTTCACCGGCAATATATAGAGACAGACCATTTCCCAAATTGATATAAAAACTAGAATCAATATAGACTTGACCACACTGATTAAATTTCTCTAAATACAGAAAATTAAATTTCCAATTTATCTCAAAATAGAAATTATATTGATTGAGTGAAAAATTATATGTACTATTTAAATTCATTATTTCCTTTATCCTTTATAACCTAAAGATTTAGCTATCTTTTTAACTTTATCTTCCATGATTTCGTTTACCCCATTTTCAGACGACCTTTTTTTAATCACTCAACCCTCTGAACAACAATGAACAAAACTTTTGCAGCCATCCTACTCGCCGCCCTACTCTGCGCCTGCCAAAGCCCAAGCAAACTGACCCAAGCGGCTGAAGCAGCCCTCACCCGACAAGCACAAGCCACAACGGGTAACCTGATTATTTTCTACGATGAAGGCATAGGCTCAGGTCCATTGATGAAGGCAGTGAACGATTCCGGCGCAAGCTTGGTTTACGAATACAAAAACCTGCACGGAATTGCCATTCGTCCATCAGCCAAAACCAATATTCAAGATGCCATTGCTTATTTCCAAAAGGTAAACGGCGTATTGTCAGTCGAACAAGACCGACTGATGAAACTTCAATAAGAGTCAGCACTTAAATCAGCACACCTTTTGGAAGCCGATTATGTTTGAAGCTTTTATGATAGACTGATTTTTTAGTTTACAATGTATATTACCTATTGCCTTCTTTTCAGGCAGGAATACGTTATAAAAAATACACAGAAAAAATAAAACGAATGGGAGCATGATGGCAAACCGTATTTTCAGTATAAAATTCATAAAACCAATTAATTACCTCATTTTATTGCTACTTATTTCGTTTTCATTTCTCCTTAATACTGATGAATTTTACATCATAGACTATATAATTGATGGGGATGTCTATAATTTATCTGACTTACAAGGTGAAATAAACGACAACCCCATGATTATTAAATTATTTTTAATAATAAACAATATTTCTATTCTATTTTTTCTATTAGGAAGAAAGTTTATTGGCATTTTCTATTTCATCCTTACAGCGTATTTTTTTGTCCATTTAATAGGCGACCTAGATTTATTGTTTCATATCATTTACTCAAGTATAAAACTTAAAAATTTATGGCTGACTTTAATACTCGTTTTGTATTTTTTACTGTGTTTGATTAACCTTTTTCCCCTGTTCAGTTCTGTGAAAAAATAAAAAAAGGTCGTCTGAAAACCCAAAATCCGGTTTTCAGACGACCTCTTTGCTTTTTAAATTCAAATCAAACCATTTAAGCTCAAATCGTACCGCTGCCTTGTGCTTTCGGTTTGGCGGCACCGAATTCCAGTTTGCTCAAGGCGGAGAGGTAGGCTTTGGCGGTGGCGACCAAAACGTCGGTATCCGCGCCCTGACCATTGACGACGCGGTTGCCGCGCGCCAGACGGACGCTGGTTTCGCCTTGGCTTTCTGTGCCTTGCGTTACGGCGTTGACGGAATAAATCTGCAAAGTCGCGCCGCTTTGCGCTACGCTCTCAATCGCTTTGAAAATCGCATCGACAGGGCCGGAGCCGCTGGCCGAAGCGCGTTTTTCTTCGCCTTTGATGCTGAACACGATGTCGGCGCGCGGCTCTTCGCCGGTTTCGGTGCTGATTTTTTGGGAGATGAATTTGTAGCTTTCGGCGTTCATGCTGCCCATTTCGTCGGACACCAGCGCGTGCAGGTCTTCATCGAAGATTTCCCGTTTTTTGTCGGCAAGTTCTTTGAAGCGGGCAAACGCGGCATTCAACGCTTCTTCGCTTTCCAATTCGATGCCCAATTCGGCCAATTTGCTGCGGAACGCGCTGCGGCCGGACAACTTGCCCAAGGTCAGGCGGTTGGTGGCCCAGCCGACCGATTCGGCAGTCATGATTTCATAAGTTTCGGGGTGTTTCAGCACGCCGTCCTGATGGATGCCCGATTCGTGCGCAAAGGCGTTTGCGCCGACCACCGCCTTGTTGGGCTGCACGGGATAGCCGGTAATGGTGGACACCAGTTTCGATGCCGGCACGATTTGCGTGGTGTCGATGCCCGTTTCCAAGCCAAACAAATCGTGGCGTACTTTCAACGCCATCACAATTTCTTCCAAGCTGGCATTGCCCGCGCGTTCGCCCAAACCGTTGATGGTGCATTCCACCTGGCGCACGCCTGCCTGAACGGCAGCCAGCGAGTTGGCAACCGCCATGCCCAAGTCGTTGTGGCAGTGTGTGGACCAGATGACCTTATCGCTGTTGGGCACGCTTTTGATGATGTTGCTGATACGCTCGTACCACACGGAAGGGATGGAGTAGCCGACAGTATCGGGAATATTGATGGTGGTCGCGCCCGCTTCAATCACCGCCGTAAAAATTTTAGCCAAAAAGTCCAAATCGGAACGAACCGCGTCTTCGGCGGAAAATTCCACATCATCCGTATATTCTTTGGCGATTTTCACCGCTTTCACCGCCGCATCGATGACCTGCTGCGGCTTCATTTTCAGCTTGTACTCCATATGGATGGGGCTGGTGGCGATAAAGGTGTGGATGCGCTTTTTCGGCGCGGGGGAAACGGCTTCGCCCGCCTTGCGGACATCGTTTTCAACGGCACGCGCCAACGAGCAGACGGTGGCGTTAGTGATGATTTTGGCAATCGCGTTCACCGATTCGAAATCTCCCGGGCTGGCGGCGGCAAAGCCCGCTTCAATCACGTCCACGCCCATTTTTTCCAACTGGCGGGCAATACGGATTTTCTCTTCTTTAGTCATGGATGCGCCGGGCGACTGTTCGCCGTCGCGCATGGTGGTATCGAATATGATGACACGGTTGTTTTGGCTGGTGGTCATGGTGTTTTTCTCCAAGGTGGTTTGCTGCTGCATAAAGGCGTTCAAATCCAACGGCCGCCCTTGGGCTTCGGCCAGCGCGGTCAGCTTTTGCAGTTGCGCCAAAGGCAGCGAGCCGCGCGTGCGCCATTTGTAGATGGCGGCCGTGCTGGCGGCATTTTGCGGGTCTTGCTGCTTCAAGGCTTCGGCCAAAGCGTTTACACCGCCGAAATAGGCGATTAAGCGGTCGATATTCAGTTGCATATTTTGTCCAATCGTCATCGGGCATTTTCTTCAAAGAAGCGGCGATTATACTTTTTTTAGACATTTTAGCAATGAATTTTTTAAAAATATGCCAACTATCCCCTTTTAAAATTAAAATTTAAGACTTTTTGTCTAATTTTAGGCAGTATTTTTCAGGAAAAAAACGCAAACATTTTTTCAAATCAATCTGTTAAAATACACCCCTTTTATTTACGAGTTACGAGTACCCCCATGCCTGTTGCCGCCGTCGAACAAATCAACCGCCTGCTGCCGCAAACCCAATGCCGCGAATGCGGTTACGACGGCTGCCTGCCCTATGCGCGCGCGTTGGCGGCAGGCGAAGCGGCAGTCAATTTGTGCGCCCCCGGCGGGGAAACCGTGATGCTGGACATCGCCGGACTGTTGGGCAAACCGCCGGTTGCACCTGCCAAAACCCAAGCCAAAGCACTGGCATGGATAGACGAATCGGCCTGCATAGGCTGCACCGCCTGCATCCGAGCCTGCCCGGTTGATGCGATTATGGGCGCGTCGAAGCTGATGCACACAGTGATTGCCGAAGAATGTACCGGCTGCGGCCTGTGTGTCGCCCCCTGCCCCGTCGACTGCATCCACATGCTGCCGAACGGCGCCGACTATTTGCCGCAATCGCGCAGCCTGTCAGGCGGGGAAACCGCGCCGCGCTTTGCTGCCGCCGCCCATGCCCAAGCGCGTTTCGAACGGCACGAAAGCCGCAAAGCGCGTGAAGACGCGGAGAGAAAAGCCTACCGTGCCGAACGGGAAGCAGCCGCCCGCCGCGCCGCCGCAGCGGCTGTTCCGACCGCGCCGTCCGCCGTGCAGCCGTCGGCCAAACCCGCCTTCAACCCCGCCGACCTGATTGCGCAGGCCATGGCGCGCGCCAACGCCCAGCAAACCCAACGCAGCGTACCGTCCAACCGCGAACATTTCAAACAAGCGCAAATCAAGGCGGCTCAGGAAAAGGCCACCTTCCGCCGCTACCAGCGCGACGCGCAATACGGCAACGAAACGGAAAAAGCCGCCGCCATCGAGTGGCTGCGGCAATACAAAGCGGCGCAGGAACAGGCAGATGAAATCTGAATACGTTCAAAGGCCGTCTGAAAACTGATTTTCAGACGGCCTTCGATTCATATCTGATAAATACTATACGGTTTAACCGTTGATTCGCCTTCAATTTTCCTGAAACGC
>CAJZEA010000087.1:0-7063 GCA_915066515.1 uncultured Neisseria sp.
GTACTGTCTGCGGCTTCGTCGCCTTGTCCTGATTTAAATTTAATCCACTATATATTATCGAACTAAAACGGCATAATGGCAAAAAGGGCAGGGTCGTCTGAAAAGGGGGATGGCGGTTTTCAGACGACCTTTTTGAGTGGGGCGGAGGGCTTGTTGTTAGATTTAAAATCTTGGGAATACACATATTTTATGCCGCTGCGGAAGGTTTTTAATTAAGCCGCGCCAAATTCCGTTAATTTCCATTAAAGGTCGTCTGAAAGCCTTCGGTGTCATACTTTCTCGGTTATAATAGCCGGCTTCTTCAATCTGACCCTTTTCGGAAATATATCATGGCATTTGCCTCGCTTTTCACCCTTTTGGACGATATTACCGCTGTCTTGGACGACGTTGCCCTGATGACCAAAATGGCCGCGAAGAAAACGGCGGGCGTGGTCGGCGATGATTTGGCGCTTAATGCGAATCAGGTTACCGGTGTGTCGGCGGAACGCGAGCTGCCGATTATTTGGGCGGTGGCGAAAGGTTCTTTGGTGAACAAGCTGATTTTGGTGCCGCTGGCTTTGCTGCTGTCTGCCTTTTTGCCGAAGCTGATTACGCCTTTATTGATGATAGGCGGGATTTATTTGTGTTTCGAGGGCGTGGAAAAGCTGCTGCATAAGTTTCTACACCGCCACGAAGCGCATGAAGACGAGGAGGCTGCCGCCGAAACGCTGGACGAAAAAACCAAGATTAAAGGTGCGATTCGTACGGATTTCATCCTGTCTGCCGAGATCATTATTATTGCTTTGGGCGTGGTTGAAAAATACGATCTGATGACCCGTTCGCTGGTGATGACGGCAATCGGCATCGGTATGACCGCTTTTGTGTACGGTTTGGTCGGCGTTATCGTCAAACTCGACGACTTCGGTATGCTGCTGATGCGTCAAAAAAGCACGGGCATCCAAACGGTCGGACGGGGCTTGATTGCCTTTATGCCTTGGTTCATGCGCGGTTTGAGCGTGGTGGGTACGCTTGCCATGTTCCTCGTCGGCGGCGGTTTGATTACCCACAACTTGGGCTTTTTGCATGATTTCTTACACGCGCAACATTGGGACAGCGGCTTGATGGAGCATGTCGCCAACCTTGCCGTCGGGCTGATTGCCGGTGCCGTCGCCTGCGCCGTTGCGCTGCCTTTGATGAAGCTGTTTCAAAAACACTAAACAACCGATACGTCGTCTGAAAATGGTTCAACTTTGTTGAATCTGTATTTTCAGACGACCTCTTATTTTCTTTTCTCTGCAATGAACATTTTCCGCAAACTCGAACAATATTGGCAGCATCCTGTGCTGTACTGGCCGCTGGTGATCCTGATTGCCGCCGCCACACCCTTAACTTTCGCACCTTATTACCATTTTTGGTTGATGCCTTTGCTGTTTGGCGCATTGATCCGACTGATTGAACTGCGTCCGCGCTTTGCTGTTTCTACCGCCTATCTGTTTGGGCTGGTTGCTTATACGGCGCAGTTTTATTGGATACATACCGCGCTGCACGATGTTTCCGGCTTGCCTAATTTATACGCGATTCCGCTGACTTTCCTGCTGCCGGCGTTTCTCGCGCTGTATCCTGCCGCCTGTTTTTGGTTGTGGAAGAAGTTTCATCTGCCGCGTTGGGTTAAGGTCGGCATCGTTTTGCCGATTTTGTGGACGCTGGCGGAATTTGCCCGCGAACGCCTGTTGACCGGCTTCGGCTGGGGGGCAATCGGCTATTCCCAAATCGTCAAAGAAAGCCCGCTTGCCGGCTTTGCGCCTTTGGGCGGTATTCATCTGGTGACGCTGGCGACGGCATTTGTCAGCGCGTGGCTGGTGTTGCTGATTGACAATACGGGTCGTCTGAAACAACGCCTGCTGCCGATGTGCATGATTGTCATGCTGTGTACCGTCGGCTATATCGCCCAGCAAACCGACTTTACCAAACCCGACGGCAGCACCAGTACCGTCGCGCTCGTGCAGGGCAATATCGAGCAGAGCCTGAAATGGAATGAAGAACAAGTCGTTCCCACCATTCAGAAATACTACGGTCAAATCAGCAAAACATCCGCCGACATCGTTATCCTGCCGGAAACCGCTCTGCCCGTGATGCGTCAGGATTTGCCGGAAAATATCCTGACCCAGTTTGCCGAGCAGGCGCGTACGAACGGCAGCGCATTGGCTGTCGGTATCGGTCAATACACCGCCGACGGCAGCGGATACGAAAACGCCGTAATCAATTTGAGCGGCTACGATGATATTTCAGACGACCTCCCGTATTACGCCAAAAATCATCTGGTTCCCTTTGGCGAATACAAACCGTTGCCCTTTTTGACCGAACCGTTGTACAAAATGATGAATATGCCGCTTGCCGATTTCCGTCGCGGCGGAGCGGGGCAGGCTCCCTTGACGATGAAAGATCAAAAAGTTGCCTTCAATATCTGCTATGAAGACGGCTTTGGCGACGAACTTATTGCTACCGCCAAAAACGCTACGCTGCTTGCCAACGTCAGCAATATGGCGTGGTATGGCGATTCCAACGCCATGTACCAACAGCTCCAGCAATCCCAAGCCCGCGCGATGGAGCTTGGACGCTATATGGTCCGTGCCACCAATACCGGCGCGACCGCCATTATTTCTCCCAAAGGCAGCATCATCGCCGAGAGCGAACCCAATACCGATGCCGTCTTGGAAGGGCATATCAAAGGCTATGTCGGTGAAACCCCTTATATGAAGGCAGGCGGTTCGCTGTGGCTGATCGGGATGTTGTCAATCATTGCCATCACACTGTTTTTAATCAGGAAAAAAGCAGATTGAGTTTGAAAAAGCGGTCTTTTTATCAGACCGTTTTTCTTGAACTTTAATATTTACATACAAGAATGTTTGTAATATACTGAACTTATTCCCAGTAAAACAGTCAAATTTTCAAAATCAATCGAATTTCAAAAAGCAAGAAAATCCATCTATCAAACAGTCTTTTACAGAAAAAGGCATTTGACAGCATACGATAGGGCAACAGGCAGTGATATACTGCACGGCAAACAACAAGTAAACAATAGTCTCTACATCATATAAAGGAAAGCAACTCTCATGAATAACGCCTTTGCATTACCCGTCATCCACAGCGGCAACGGCAGCCTTGAGCAATACATTCATACCGTCAACAGCATTCCCATGTTGACGCCCGAAGAAGAAAGCCAACTCGCGGAGCGTCAGCAAAAAGGCGACCTTAACGCCGCCAAACAACTCATTCTTTCCCATTTGCGCGTCGTCGTATCCATCGCACGAGGCTACGACGGCTATGGCCTGAACCAAGCCGACCTTATCCAAGAAGGCAACATCGGACTGATGAAGGCGGTCAAACGCTACGAGCCCAGCCGTGGTGCGCGCCTGTTTTCATTCGCCGTACACTGGATTAAGGCCGAAATCCACGAATTTATCCTGCGCAACTGGCGACTGGTGCGCGTAGCGACCACCAAACCGCAACGCAAACTGTTCTTCAATCTGCGCAGTATGCGTAAAAACCTGAATGCCTTGTCTCCGAAAGAAGCGCAAGACATCGCTGACGATTTGGGCGTCAAATTGTCCGAAGTCATGGAAATGGAACAACGCATGACTGGACACGACATCGCCATCATGGCGGACAACAACGATGACGAAGACAGCTTCGCCCCCATCGACTGGCTTGCCGACCACGATGCCGAACCCAGTCGCCAACTGTCCAAACAAGCCCACTACGCCCTGCAAACCGAAGGTCTGCAAAACGCGTTGGCGCAACTGGACGACCGCAGCCGCCGCATCGTAGAAAGCCGCTGGCTGCAAGACGATGGCGGATTGACCCTGCACGAACTGGCAGCCGAATACGGCGTGTCTGCCGAGCGCATCCGCCAAATCGAAGCCAAAGCCATGCAAAAACTGCGCGGTTTCCTCGCGGAAGAAGCCGAAGCGGTTTAAAAAACAAACAGTTCAGTAGAAGGAAAAAGGTCGTCTGAAACCCGAAATCTCGGTTTCAGACGACCTTTTTTGTGTATGGATGCCTTATTTTTTCGCTTTAGCCTGTTTGGCGTCTTTTTCGGTAATGGTACCGCCGCCGTTGTTAAACGCATTCATGATATAGGTGGCAACGGCAGCGAGATCGGCATCGTTGATGGCGGTCGCGGGCATAAAGCCGTTGTAAGGTTTACCGTTGACTTTGATGGGGCCGTTGATGCCTTTGGTCATGCTTTGCAGCAATACCTGCGGTTTTTTCATAATATAGTCCGATTGGTAAAGAGGGGGAAACATGGTTCCCCTGCCTTCCCCTTTTTTACCGTGGCAGGCGGCGCAGTTGCTTTCATAAATTTTTTGGCCTTGCGTCATTTGGGCAGCATCGGCGGCAAAGGTGCTGTGGACGGATAGGGTAAAAATTGCAGCCGCCAATATTTTTTTTGTTGTGGTCATGATGTGTCCTTTTTATCGGTGTGGTCTGTTTATCGATAATACAATAAAGGTCGTCTGAAAACAGATTTTTCAGACGACCTTAGACTTAAATCAAATGTAACGCTTTCAGTGGAAATCTGCGGATAGGTTTTAAATGATGATGCTGTCGCAGCTTGGTTTGGGTTTAAAGTCCATCAGTGATCACCAATATCCCTTGTCGGATGATGTATCCGGTCATTGCCAACCTTGCAGGTTGTTTTTGACTAGTTCGGTCAGGGCGAGAATCCATGCGGGGTGGTCGTTCAAGCAGGGGATGTAGCGGTATTCTTTGCCTCCGGCTGCATGAAATTGCTCGCGCCCCATGATGGCAATCTCTTCCATGGTTTCCAGACAATCCGCCATAAAGCCCGGACAGAATACATCTAATTTGCTGACGCCTTGTTTGGGCAGTTGGTCAAACAGGGCTTGTGTGCTGGGCGTCACCCATTTTGCTTTGCCAAATTGGCTTTGGAAGGAAACGATGTATTCTTGCTCGTTTAGGTTGAGTGCTTGGGCAAGAAGTTTCGCGGTATGGCGGCATTCGTCGGGATAAGGGTCGCCGTCGTCGTAATTTTTTTGCGGAATGCCGTGAAAGCTGAGCATGAGTTTCTCGCCGCGTCCGTGTTCTTTCCAATATGCTTCAATGTGTTGCTTCATGGCATCAATATAGGCTGCGTCGTCGTAAAAACGCGAAACGGTGCGCAGGCTCATTTGGTTGCGCTGCTTCAGCAGTTGTTGGAACACTTTGTCTAATGCCGCGCCGGTGCTGGAGGCAGCGTATTGCGGATATAAAGGGACAATCAGCAATTTGCCTACGCCTTGGGCTTTCATTTCGGCAAGGACGGTTTCGATGCCCGGGTTGCCATAGGTCATGGCATGGCGGACGATGGTGTCGGGCATGGCTTTGGCGAGGGCGTCTGCTTGACGTTGGGTATAGACGGCAAGCGGAGAGCCTTGTTCAAACCAGATTTTGGCGTAAGCATGTGCGCTTTTCTTGGGACGCAGTGTCAGGACCAATCCATGCAAAATCGGCTGCCAAAGTAGTTTGGGCAGTTCGACGACGCGTTGGTCCGATAGAAATTCTCGAAGATATGGTTTGACGGCGGCGGCGGTCGGGGCATCGGGCGTGCCGAGATTGAGGAGGAGGACGCCTACACGGTTTTGCTGAGTGTAAGACAGGGAGGGTTCGACGTGGAAAAGCGGCATGATGTGCCTTTGGATTGGAGTGGAAGCCCGTATTGTAGCAATGTGAAGGTCGTCTGAATATGGTCTGCGTTTTCAGACGACCTTTTTTCAGGGTTGTGTTTTAAAGTTTATGATGTATAATGTTATACCATAACATTTATCGGAGGAATGATGAAAGCGAATATCCACCCTGAAAATTACCGTACTGTGCTTTTTTACGACAGTGGTGCCAATGAAGGCTGGCTGATCCGTTCTTGTGCGGATACACACGGCAAAACGATGGTTTGGAACGATGGTAAAGAATATCCTTTATTTTCTTTGGATACGTCTTCTGCCTCGCATCCCGTCTATACGGGCAAACAGCGCAATGTGAATACCGAAGGCCGCGCCAGCAAGTTCAATCAAAGGTTCCAATCTATGATTTCGTCTTTTAGAAAGGATAAATAATGCAGGTTTTGTCTTCATTGAAAACGGCGAAAAAGCGCCATCGCGATTGTCAAATCGTTCGACGCAAAGGTAAAGTTTACGTCATCTGTAAAAGCAATCCCCGCTTCAAAGCCCGTCAGCGGTAATGTTTTCATATTTTGTAATGCTCTCAATGGATTGCCGCTTGCGATGATTTTCGTGGGCGGTTTTTTTGTTTTCAGACGACCTCGGACGGGCGGGTAAGTGTGAAGCAATGGTTGAGGGAAGTTTTAATGTTAGCGAAAAAACTACGGAGCTTTGGAAAAAGCTACATTCGGGGCGTGCAGGTAAATTAGGGTAAGCTCCCTTGCTAGACTATAAGGATGTTTATAACATGGAACGACTGTTATGCAGTTCCACATTTTTCAGGAGTATTAATATGAAACTTAAAGCTGTATTGGCCGTAGCGGCTGTTTTGTCCTTGGGTGCTTGTGCTGCCCCTGATTATGATGATAATGATGCTCCTCGCCACGAGCACCGTCATGACCATGGAGATCGCAACTATGATGATCGTGGTCAGTCTAGCGACCGCCGTTCGCCCCAATCTTTTGAGTGTGAAAACGGTTTGTCTGTGACTGTACGCAATCTGGACACCAACCGCGTCGAGTTGAGCCTGGATGACAAACGCGCTGTCTTGTCTTCTGCGGTTTCCGGTTCCGGCGAGCGTTATGTTTCCAACCGCGGCTTGTTCGGTAAAGGTGCAGAATGGCATCAAAAAGGCAGCCAAGCCTTCTTCAGCTTCGTTGATCCTTATGGCAACAAAGTAGACACTTCTTGCAATCAGCGTTAATGACTGCGTGAATTGTTAGGGGATGGCTGATTTGCGATGCCTATCTCCGTGAAACCAAAAAGGTCGTCTGAAAATTTCAGACGACCTTTTGCTATGGGTAACCTGTCAGTATAGTGGATTAACTTTAAATCAGGACAAGGCGACGAAGCCGCAGACAGTACAG
>CAJZEA010000088.1:0-7053 GCA_915066515.1 uncultured Neisseria sp.
AGCTCAACCCGATTGAGAAGGTGTGGGCGAATATTAAGCGGTATCTGCGAACCGTTTTGTCTGATTACGCCCGATTTGACGATGCACTACTGTCCTGTTTTGATTTTAATTGACTGTAAAAATTATTATCAGGATTAGGAAAGTTAATTTTTAAAAAGTTTAATTCGTTCCTTCTTACAAGATGCTGTGCTACAAAAAAATATTATTTTTGGGGCTGACGTAGATCAGCTTTAAATTCCACACTAATCCCGCAGTGTTTGAAGCTACTGAGACGGTGCGCCGAAGTTAAACTGAAATTCGCATTCTTTCAAGAATAGTGGGAAAGATTTGCGGTCGACTCCGTTGTATTTGCGCAAGACATATTTTTGCCTGATTTTAAAAGTTTTCAGTACCGTTGATATGGTTTGTTGGTTGGCAAATTGCTTACTATGATTTATCCGGTGATGATGAAATCCACTGATATTCAACGCGGCAAAACTACTCAAGCTATCCGTATATGCTATGTTGTTAGGCATAATTTCTTGCGATAACAGGAAATAGGTTTTTTTTAGCATTGTTCCTTATGATCAAATAAATCTTATCATCCTCTTTGATGGGTGCGTCTATTTTCAGATAACCTTTCGCCATCTATCCGTAAATTTTTTCCCTCACATCAACCAACGTCGCCAACGCCGAAGCGGCATTTACCGTTTCGGGCAGGTCGGAAGCCTCAAATGCCGTTTCCACTTCCGCCATCAGCCGTTCTGCTTTTTCCAGCAGTGCTTCGTAGGAGGATTCGCCGCGTTTGATGGCGAGCAGTTCGTCGCGGTTGGGGCGGCGCGGGCGGATTTCGCCGTGGCGGGCGATGTCGCGGGCGGTTTCGAGCAGGCGGAAGGTGTGCATCATGTTTTTGGCGTCGTAGCCCTGTCCGTGTGCCTGCGTGCCTTGGTAGCGCGTTTCGTTACGTTCCGCCAGCCATTGCTGATAGGAGGTGTATTCGCGGCAGTAGCTGCTGTATCCATCTTGGTTGAAGGAGAGGTAGGCAAGCGGGGTTTCGCCTTCGGGAACGGAGCTGAGGGAGAGGTTGGTGGCTTCGGGTTTGAGCGCGACGCCGTGGTAGCCGCGCGTGCCGTCGGGGTCGTAAAACAGGGCGTAGAGTTCGCGGGCGTGGGCGATTTTGACCAAACCGACGCGCCGTTGCTCCATCCTGCGTTGCGAAAGCCAGTGTTGCAGCGGCACGGTTTGCGCGCCTTCTACGATGTGGCAGAAATCGAGTACGCTTTTCTTTTCAGACGACATCGGGTTGCTGATTTTCTTGTTTAGCCCGCGTGCTTTTTTGATTTGCCCGTAGGCGTATCCGGCGAAACTCTGACGGCAGGCTTTGGACACAAACCATTCGGTTTTGAACGCGTCCATCAGCGGCGAACGGTAGCGCACGCAGTCGGGCGGCGAGGCGAGCAGTTCCAGCGTGTTCGGGTTGCTTTGCAGCAAAAGCTCGATAAACCGCCCCAGTTCGTAATAAACGATGTCGTTGGTTTCGTTGCTGATTTGCGGGATGTATTCCATGCCGTAAAACATGGATTTGGGCAGGTAAAACACGCCTTTGATGTCGGTATCGGATTCGGGTGTCGCCAAACCGTAGGCGCGGCTGCCGGAAACGGCTTCTAACAGAAGCAGGTTTTGTGTGTGCAAGTCTTCGATGGTGAGCATTTTCAGACGACCTTTTGTGAGGTGGTTAGGCATTGAAAAGCAGCCTGCACTTTCAGGCTGCCTTTAGTGTGTGTCGGATTTGTGAATCCAATTTACGGCTGCTGTTGGTTGGAATTATCAATCGAAGGAAATCCAAGATTTTTATCCCCGTTCCAAGATAAATTTTCTTTTTTCCAGAAATCGGTGTGAGACAGAATAACGCCAAGTTTAACCATAGCCAAATAAATAGCCTGCAACATATCTTCACCGATTGCCCTTCCCTCATCACAATAATCATATTTGCTTATTTTATACTGGCAAATATACGCTTTGTATTCGTCAGAAAAAAAGGGGAGATACATGGTAATTTCAACAGGCTCGCCATTTTCTGTATGTAATTCTCTATATCCTATGATTTTATGCATAAATTTATCCATTTACCGCCGCCAAAGTTTCGCGGAACAATTCATTCAGCGGCGCGCTGTCGGCGGCTTGGGTGGCAGGGGCGGATAATTCGGAAACTTCGTTATATAAATCAACGGTCAATCGTTGCAATTCGGGCGACAGCGTATGCAGGTAACTTTCGTCCTGTTCCGCCTTGATTGCTACCAAATCGGTAATTTGGGCGGCGCAGTCTGTCTGCCATTCGCTCATCAGTTCCGCCAGCGTCATCGGCGGGATGCCGCCTTGTTTGACTGCCCACCGTGCCGCGAGCAGCGGGCGCAGGACGTAAAACCATTTTTTCAGTTTGACGGGTTGTGCCAAATCCATGTTTCTCAAAGCGTTGCCCGCGATGCCGCGATAATGGTGCAGCAGCGCGGCGGCTTGGACGTATTGCGGCGCAAGCGCGTTCAGACGGCCTGTGAAATCATCGTCCTGCGTATAAACAATCGGCGAACGCAGCCATTCGAGCAGCGTGGCATTGCTTTTCCGCAGCAGGCGCAACGCTTTGCGGATGTCCCAGCCGCCGACGTCAAACCATTGGTTTTCGATAAATTCAAAGGTGTCTTTCGCTTCGTCGATTTGCAGATAATATGGCTGCGGACGGATATAAATGGCGCGCACGTCGTAATCGCTGTCGGGCGAGGCAAAGCCCCATGCGCGGCTGCCGCTCTCTACCGCCAGCAGGAAATGCAGCGGCTCAGAATGGGCGATGTGGGCGAGTTTTTCTTGAATGGCTTGTTTCATGATGTTTCTTTTAATAGAGGTCGTCTGAAAACCCTAAAAACAGGTTTTCAGACGACCTTTGCTTTTGATGGATGGTTGATGCGCCCGAATCAGTCTTTCAACCTGAATTCCGCTGAGCGCGCGTGGGCGGTCAGGCTTTCGCCGTGTGCCAACACGCTGGCGGTTTTGCCCAGCTTCTGCGCGCCTTGTTCGGAGACTTGAATCAGGCTGGAGCGTTTTTGGAAGTCGTAAGTGCCCAGCGGCGAGGAGAAGCGGGCGGTACGGCTGGTGGGCAGAACGTGGTTGGGGCCGGCGCAGTAGTCGCCGAGGCTTTCGCTGGTGTAGCGTCCCATAAAAATCGCGCCGGCGTGGCGGATTTTTTTCGCCCATTCCTGCGGGTTTTCTACCGACAACTCCAAGTGTTCGGGGGAAATGTAGTTGGCGATTTCGCAGGCTTCGTCCAAGTCTTTGGCGAGTATCATCGCGCCCCTGTTGCCGAGCGAGGCTTCGATGATGCCGCGGCGGGGCATGGTTTCGATGAGGCGGTTCATGGCGGCTTGAACTTCGTCGAGATAGGGCTGCGACGTGCCGATGAGGATGGCTTGGGCGATTTCGTCGTGTTCGGCCTGGCTGAACAAATCCATCGCCACCCAGTCGGCGGGCGTGGTGCCGTCGGCGATGACGAGGATTTCAGACGGCCCCGCCACCATGTCGATGCCGACCACGCCGAACACGCGGCGTTTGGCGGCGGCGACGAAGGCGTTACCCGGGCCGGTGATTTTATCGACCTGCGGTACGGACTCGGTGCCGTAGGCGAGGGCGGCAACCGCCTGCGCGCCGCCGACGGTGAAGACTTTGGTAACGCCCGCGACGAAGGCGGCGGCAAGCACGATGTCGTTGCGTTCGCCTTTTGGCGTAGGGACGACCATGATGATTTCTTTCACGCCTGCGACATGGGCGGGCATGGCGTTCATGATGACGGAACTCGGATACGCCGCTTTGCCGCCGGGGACGTAAATGCCGACGCGGTCAAGCGGTGTAATCTGTTGTCCCAACAGTGTGCCGTCTTCGTCTTCGTAGGTCCACGATTCCATTTTTTGGCGTTGGTGGTAGCTTTCGACCCGTGCGGCGGCGGTTTTCAAGGCGGTTTGAATTTCGGGCTGCAAACGCTCAAACGCGGCCTGCAAGTCGTCTTGAGTGAGGATGAGGTCGCTTATGGTTTGGGCGGACGTGCCGTCGAAGCGGTTGGTGTATTCGATGAGCGCCGCATCGCCGCGTTTTTGCACGTCGGCGCAGATGTCGGCGACGATGCGGTCGATTTCGGGATTCTGCGCGGTTTCAAAAGCCAGCAGGGCTTTGAGTTCGGCTTGGAAATCGGGCGATTGGGTGTTGAGTTTTTTCATGATTTGGGATTCTCCTTTGATATTTTTGGACTTGGGGTCGTCTGAATATTTTCTTGTTCAGTCTCTGTCTCTGTTTTGGGTCTGATATACGCTTTTTCTCCCCCGCTACCAAACTTCAAGTCGGGCAGGCATTTTTGTTGCAGGCCGAGTTTGGCCAACACTTTTTTGCTGGACGAGGCAGTATGGAAACGGTAACGGGTTTGTGTTCTGCCGTTTTTGGTTTCTTCAAGCGTTTCGAAACCGTCCACCTCATACGCGCTGACAACAGCGTTTTGCAGCCCGGTGTGAATGCCAATAATGTATTTCACTTTGGACGCGGCATCTTTGCCGATAACCCAGTTGCCCAACGTACGCGATTTGAGGTTGGCATCGTCTTGGTTGTCGAAGCTGTAGTCGGTTTCTTCGTCGGTATCCAAGTCCAAAGCGTCTTGGATTTTGACGGCGAGAACCAGTCCGTCGGGATTAAGGTCGTCAAGCGGGCAGGGTTTGAATTTGAAGCGGCTGTCGAGTTCTTCCGCGCTGATGCCGCCTACACCGCATCCGGCAGATTTGTTTTTGAATTTTTTGTCGACAACGGATTTGACGAAATGAATCAGGGCAGTTTCGGCGGCCTGCGCTTCGGCTTCGGTCAGATGATAGCTGATGATATGGCGACCGAGTTTCTTGCATTTGGCGATGGTTTTGCGTACCGGTACGTCAATGTCGCCGTCTTGTGAACGGGCGGCTTGTTCGTGCTCGAAGATGCGGTTGTCGCAGCCTTTGCCGATGTAGAGGATTTTGTCTTTTTTCAGGTCGGTCAGACAATAGACGTAAAACCGACGCTCGCCGTTATTCAAAACGGACAGGGTTGAATCTGAAAATTTTTTTATTTTTGCAACCATTTTAAATCCTCCTATACAGTTTACTGCCGGTGGTATTTTCAGACGACCTGTCGGCGGGAACGGCTAGGGTCGTCTGAAAACGCATCTTCATTCAAATGAACGCTCACCCCGCCTTCGCTGCGCTGCCGAACGCCTGAATAATCGGCTCCAGCAGCGCGTGTTTCGTTTTCAATGCGGCTTTGTTGACCACCAGACGGCTGGAAATATCGACAACGTGTTCGACCGCTTCCAAGCCGTTCGCCTTAAGCGTGTTGCCGGTGGAGACCAAATCGACGATGGCGTCGCTCAGACCGACCAGCGGCGCGAGTTCCATCGAGCCGTAGAGTTTGATGATGTCGACGTGTACGCCTTTGCCGGCGAAATGCTCGGCGGCGATGTTGGGGTATTTCGTCGCGATGCGCAGGCGGCTGCCGGGCTGTGAGGCGGCGGCGTAGTTGAAACCTTTTCGGACGGCGACCATCATGCGGCATTCGGCGATGTGCAAATCCAGCGGCTGGTAAAGCCCGCTGCCGCCGTGTTCGATTAAAACGTCTTTGCCCGCGATGCCGAAGTCTGCCGCGCCGTATTGGACGTAAGTCGGCACGTCGGTGGCGCGGACGATGACGAGGCGGATGTTTTCATGGTTGGTGCCGATAATCAGCTTGCGCGATTTTTCGGGCGCTTCGGCGGGAACAATGCCCGCCGCTGCCAAAAGCGGCAGGGTTTCTTCAAAGATGCGCCCTTTGGACAGGGCGATGGTCAGCGTGTTTTCAGTCATTGTTGTTATGCTGTCAGACTTTGAACCCGTACCAAACAGGCAGTCTGACTTTCTCCACTATATGTTTCAGATGGGAAAAAGGTCGTCTGAAAACCGCGACCGGCATTCAGACGACCCCATGCGGATCAAAGCAGTTTTTTGATGTCGGCGGCAATGGTTGCCGGTTCGCTGCCGTAACGCGAGAAAATCGCCACTTCGCCGGTTTTATCGATCAGATATGCGCCGGAAGAGTGGTCAACCAAATAGTTTTCGCTGTCTTCTTTTTGATTGACTTTGGAGGACACCACGCGGTATTGCTGTTTGATGACCGGCAGGCTTTGGTCGCCTGTCGCAGTCAGACCGATAAATTCAGGATTGAACTGTTTGACGTATTTGCCGATGACTGCGGGCGTGTCGCGCTCGGGGTCGATGCTGACGAACACCACTTTCACATCTTTCGCCTGATCGCCCAATTGTTTCAATGTGTCGCTGTAAGTCAGCAATTCGGTCGGACAAACGTCGGGGCAGTGCGTATAACCGAATGAAAGGATCACGACTTTGCCTTTCAGGCTGCTTAAGCTGAATGGCTTGCCGTCGCCGTCGGTCAGTGTGAAATCGCCGCCGATGTCTTCTTTACGCATATCCGTTCCGGGCGCTTGCGGTGCGGGCGCGGTAGCGGCAGGTGAGGATGCGGCGGGAGCGGAAGCAGGCTGTTCGGCCGGAGCCGCTGTTGAAGAAGCGGCTGAAGCAGGTGCAGGATTTTGTTCCGGCGTTTTGGCTTCTGGTTTGCAGGCGGCAAGTGTGGCAAGGGCGAATGCGCCCAAAATGGCGGTACGGATTGCAGTAGGCATCATAAAAATTCTCCAATGCGGGTATGGTGTGTGAACGTCGTCTGAAAATAAAAAAATGAAACGAACGCTGCCATCTTAGCGCGTTTGCAAAATTTAATATAGCGGTTTATGCCGTTTTTCGGCTGAAAATGAATGATGTTTGATATAAGTGGAAAGAGTAGGGCGCGTCGGGAACAAAATAAAATGAATTTAATGTTTTTAAAAATCAAAAATATAAGCAATATGTCTGCAAACAGGGCAAGATTTTGCTTTACAAGCCCGAATACGCCGCTATAATAGCGACTTCTTCACCAGCCCAGGTGGCGAAATTGGTAGACGCAGGGGACTCAAAATCCCCCGCCGCAAGG
>CAJZEA010000089.1:0-6956 GCA_915066515.1 uncultured Neisseria sp.
CCTAAATGTCTTGGTGGGAATTTAGGGGATTTTGGGGAATTTTGCAAAGGTCTCACAGTGTGTGACAGATACCCCGTTATCACTGGTTTTGACGGCAGAAGCGGAGCTTGCAGACCAATCTTTTGATTAAACGCTTTATTTAGCCTGAGCGTTTTTCTGTTCTTGGATAATCCATTTGGCCAAATCCGTACCCAAAACTTTGGCCGTCCGGTTCAGGACGGAACAAGAACCTTTAAAACCGCCAAATATGCCGCCCATAGAATTGCGGGAGAATGTGGTTTTTTTGACTTGTTTGCCGTCAATATACAAAGTCACAGAAACAGCCATGCCCTTGGCGTGTCCCACAAAGGCATTGCCTGCGCTCATGGCGGAAGTGATGGCGATGTCTGCGTAAGTGTCTTGTTTCAGGCCGTCGCGAACGACGGTCACCCCGCTTTTTGCCGCGCTTTCCTGCAAGGATTCGGACATGATGCTGCCGACTTCTAAACACTCGGATACGATGCGGTTATCAATCTCTTCTTTATCGCGATAGGGGATGCTTTCATCAATATGAACATCGGCACCGGCGAATGCGGAAGCGGACAAGAAGGCGGCAATAAGGAAGCGTTTGACGGACATGATGGATACCCAAGATGAAATGTTAAAAAGAGTGAATATTCTATAATGTTATTTTTACTTAATCAATATAGATTGAATGGGTAAATCGATGGAATGCCGGGCCGGAAATTTTGCTGAAATTTAGGTATGCTTTTTTGCTTGTAGATCGGAAAAAATAACGGCTGCCCGAGTGGCTTCCAAAACTTTTTGAAACTGCTTGAGAAGGCATTTATGGGGTATTGGGGCGGTGGGTTTGCTGTTTTTGGCGCAGTGCCGTAATCTGCTCTTTGAACTATATTATAATGCGCTGATTGTTTTTATTAGATTAATCTGACATGACCGCTTATACGCAACAGCTCGACCAAAAAATCCAATACTTGCAACAGCTTTTTCAAGGTTTGGATTTTCCTGAAATTCAAGTTTTCGAATCCCCCGAACAGCATTACCGGATGCGCGCCGAATTCCGCATCTGGCACGAAGGCGGCGAAATGTTTTACGCCATGTTCGAGCGCGGGCAGAAAGCAAGCGGCGCAAGCCTGATACGTTGCGACCAATTTCCTGCTGCTTCAGAGTCTATCAACGCATTAATGCCCAAGCTCATCGAAGCCGCTGCACAAAATCCCGAACTCAAAAACCGCTGGTACGCCGTTGAATTTCTGTCTGCACTGAGCGGCGAGATGCTCGTTACCATGATTTACCACAAAAAACTGGGCGAAGCGTGGCAGAGTGCTGCCGAAACCTTGGCGCGTGAGTTGGGCATCCATATCATCGGTCGGAGTAGGGGGCAGAAAATCGTTTTGACTCAAGACTATATCACTGAAGAGCTGAACGTAAACGGCAAAACCTTCCGTTACCGCCAAGTCGAAGGCAGCTTTACCCAGCCCAACGCCCGCGTGTGCGAAAAAATGCTCGGCTGGGCGTGTGATGTCGCGCAAAACCTCGGCGGCGATTTGCTCGAACTTTATTGCGGGAACGGCAATTTCACCCTGCCGCTCTCGCAGCATTTCCGTCAGGTTTTAGCAACCGAAGTGTCCAAAACTTCCGTTTACGCCGCGCAATGGAACATCGAAGCGAACCAAAGGGACAACATCAAAATCGCCCGCCTCTCCGCCGAAGAATTTACCGAAGCCTATACGCAAAGCCGCGAATTCCGCCGCCTGCAAGAGCAGGGCATCTCGCTGAAAGATTACGTTTTTTCTGCCATTTTTGTCGACCCGCCCCGCGCAGGCGTCGATGAAGAAACCCTCAAGCTGGTTTCCCGGTTCGACAATATCATCTATATTTCCTGCAACCCCGAAACCCTGCGCGCGAACCTCGACACACTCTGCCAAACTCATACTGTCGAACGCGCCGCCTTGTTTGACCAGTTCCCGTTTACGCACCATATCGAAAGCGGCGTTTATTTGAAGAAGAAATAAAGAAGCGGATTTGAAGAAGGTCGTCTGAAAGTTTTCAGACGACCTTTCGTTTTACAGAATCTTCAGCAATGCCGAAGGCGATGCGATGCGGTGGTCGAACGGCCAAGTTTCGGTTTGGTCTTCAGCGGCGATATAGCCCCAGTCGGCAAGTACGGTTTTCATGCCCGCGTTGCGTCCGGCCTGCATGTCGCGTTCGGCGTCGCCGACGTAAACCGTGTGTTGCGGGTCGGCGTGGATTTGTTCGCACGCATACAGCATGGGTTTGACGCTGGGTTTGGATTCGCCGCAGGTGTCGCCGCTGACGACGACGGCGGGCGGGCTGACGAAGCCGAGTTTGGGGACGAGTTTGTCGGTGAAGCGCATGGGTTTGTTGGTGATGATGCCCCATTTGATGCCGCGTTTGTCAAGTTCGGCAATCATTTCGTTCACGCCGTCGAACAGCGTGGTTTTGTCGGCATAGCAAAGGCTGTATGCTTCAAGGCACTCTTGCCGCCATGTTGCGAAATCAGGATGTTCGGCAGTCATGCCGACGCCGATTTTCAACAGGCCGGCCACGCCGTGGCTGGCATACGGGCGGATTTCCGCGATGCTTTTTTCGGGCAGCTTATGGCGGCGCAATACGGTGTTGAGTGCGCCGCCGAGGTCTAGGGCGGTGTCGGCGAGCGTGCCGTCGAGGTCGAACAATACGGCTTGTATCATGTGTTTTCCTTTGGTTTTTCGATGGGGTCGTCTGAAAAGGGTTTCAGACGACCTTTGGGGTTAGTGGTGGTGATGGTGTGCACCGTCGGTTTCATTGGCACACAAGACGCTGTCGGGATGCGGGTGGTGTTCACTTTCGATTTGGATGGTGCAGTGTCCAATGTTTTTGTGGGACAACTCGTGTTCGATGCGGTAGGCGATTTGTTCGGATTCGGCAACGGTCATGCTGCCGTCCACGACGATGTGGCAGGATAGGACGTTGATATTGCTGGTAATCGTCCAGACGTGTAGGTCGTGGACGGATTTGACGCCGTCGGTGTTGCGGATGACGGCGAGCAGGTCGTCGGTGTGGATGTTTTCGGGCGCGCCTTCCATGAGGATGTGCAGCGTTTGTTTGAGCAGGCTCCAGCCGCTGCGTCCGACCAACGCGGCCACGAACACGCTGGCGAGCGGATCCGCCCATTTCCAGCCGAACGCTATCATGAGCACGGCGGCGGCAATCGCGCCGACCGAGCCGACAAGGTCGCTTAAAACGTGCAGATACGCGCCGCGCATGTTGACGTTGGCTTCGGTGTCGCTGTTTTTCAGCATATAAACCGCCACGCCGATGTTGACCAGCAGACCGACGACGCTGATAACGAGCATCCCCAGCGTGGCGATTTCGGGCGGATAAAGCAGGCGTTTGACGGCTTCGTAGAAAATCAGTACGGCGATGACCACCAGCGACAAGCCGTTGAACATGGCGGTGAGGATTTCGAAACGTTTGTAGCCGAAGGTCTTTTGCAGCGTGGTTTCTTTTTCGCCGAGTTTGAACGCCCACAACGCCACGCCCAAGGAAAATGCGTCGCTGAACATATGCCCTGCGTCGGAAAGCAGCGCGAGCGAGTGGGTCAGCCAGCCGCCGAACGCCTCCAACAGCATAAAGGCGGCGATGATGACGAACGACACGCGCAATACTTTTTTGTTGGCGGTATGCGTGTGGGCGTGTGCGTGATGATGGTGTTCGTGATGGTGAGACATAACGTTCCTCAACAGAGGTCGTCTGAAAATCCGGATTCAGGGTTTTCAGACGACCTTTTTGCCTTGTTTCAAACCCTGCTCGAAATCTTCCAACATATCCAGCTCGAAGCGGCTAAAGCCGGCTTTTTCGCGCGCTTCGATGTTCACATAGCCGCGGAAGATAAACATATCGTAACGGGCAATCAGACTGCGGAACAGGGCGACAGGTTCCAAACCGCGTTCGCGGCAGAGGTGTTGATACCAATGGTTGCCGATGGCGACATGGCCCACTTCGTCGCGGTAGATGATGTCCAACACGCCGCAGGTTTCCGAATCGCCGCGCTGTTCCACCTTCGCGCGTATCCCCGGCGTAACGTCCAGCCCGCGCGCCTCCAATACGCGAGGCACCAACGCCATGCGCAACAGCGGGTCGTAAGCGGTTTTATACGCCATGTCCCACAAATGGTTGTGTGCCTCGAAATCGCCGTAATCGAAGCCGAAAGCGCGCAGCCTTTCGCGCATCAGGCGGAAATGGTACACCTCTTCCTTCGCCACCCGCACCCAGTCGCGCACAAACTGAAACGGCAGCGTGCGGAAACGGTATGCCGCGTCCAAAGCCAGATTGATGGCGTTGAACTCGATATGCGCAATCGCGTGCAGCATCGCCGCATAGCCTTCGGCCGTGTTCATCTTGCGCGGCGTCAGTTGCGACGGCGCGACCAAAACAGGCTTCGGCGGCCGTCCCGCGTGGCGGAAGTCCAGCGGCGCAGCGTTTGTTTCAGCACCGTCCATGTTTTGAACAGCGGCAAACGCCTCATCTGTCAGCCGTCCTTTTTCATCGGGGTCGTCTGAAAGCAGGGCAAGTTCCAGCAAAGCATAGATATCAGGTTTCATTCCAAGTCTGCCGTTTTTCGGAAAACAAATATTATAGCGTTTAAAAAAAACAATATAAGGAATATAATCTTTACAATTTGGCGTTGTGCGTCAAAAACCATTAAATACCACAGTTTGCGCAGTCGGCATACATTAAAGAATTGTGAAACCCGATTGTCTTTTCCGCAGGAAAAAATCCCGCAGCTTCAAAAAATTAGCCCTCGGGAAACACTGTTTGCAAAATGTAAACCGCCCATAAGCGGCTTGCATTGTTATTTTGTAACATCGATACTGGGCGCCACACCCCTTCCAACAAGGAAAAATAATGATGAAACAACACAACCTGTTCAAATTCCTCGCCGCTTGCTCCCTGACCGCAACCATCGGTTTCGCACAGGCAGGCGCAGTGGATGCACTCAAGAAATTCAACAACGACGCCGACGGTATCAGCGGCAGCTTCACCCAAACCGTCCAAGGCAAAAAGAAAACCCAAACCGCACACGGTACTTTCAAAATCCTGCGTCCGGGCCTCTTCAAATGGGAATACACCAAACCCTACAAACAAACCATCGTAGGCGACGGTCAAACCATTTGGCTCTACGACGTTGATTTGGCGCAAGTGACCAAGTCCGCCCAAGACCAAACCATCGGCGACAGCCCCGCTGCCATCCTCTCCAACAAAAACGCCCTTGACAGCAGCTACTCCCTCAAAGAGGACGGCTCGTCCAACGGCATCGACTACGTCTTGGCAACACCCAAGAAAAACAACGCCGGCTACCAATACATCCGCATCGGCTTCAAAGGCGACAACCTCGCCGCCATGCAGCTGAAAGACAGCTTCGGCAACCAAACCTCCATCAGCTTCGGCGGCTTGAACACCAAGCCCAACCTCTCACGCGGCGCATTCAAGTTCACCCCACCCAAAGGCGTGGACGTGTTGAGCAACTGATGGTTTGATCATAAAAAGGTCGTCTGAAACCCAATTTTCGGTTTCAGACGACCTTTTTGTTTTTGAAGTTGTCGGTGATGCGTGTTTGAGTGGAAAACGCCTCTAGCCGACACAATCCGGATTTGAGGTTGCCAATTGATGGCAGGTAGGAAAAGTTCAAAGCGCCGTAACAAAGCGGATACCAAAAGGTCGTCTGAAAATATTTCAGACGACCCCGTTCGTTTATACTTCAGGCTTTTTCGCCAACATGGTAACAAACTTAAACTGTATCGGATTGCCCGCCGCATCTTTCGCGTGCATGGCGCCGAGTTCCTCTTTGTATTCGGCAATCTCCCAGTCGCGGTAGTATTCGCGCAACTCGCCTTCTTTAAATTTAAACGGGAAAGGCATAGGGCAGGGGAAGTCTTCAGTGTCCATTGCCGAAACGATCAGGTTGTAGCCGCCCGGGTTGGTGTGCGCCTGCATATCGGCAATCACTTGCGGCACGAAACGCGGATACAGGAACATAAACACAACCGTCGCCACGATATAGTCGAAATGATCTTGAAGGTTGGCGGCATTCAAATCATATTCCACCGCCCGCACGTCCAAGCCTTCGATGCGCGCCAACTCGTTGACGTTTTGCACCGCCTGCGGATTGTTGTCCACGGCGGTTACGTCAAATCCTTTCAAACCTAAAAACAGCGCATTGCGCCCCTGACCGCAGCCCATATCCAAAGCCTTGCCCGCAGGAACGATATTTTCAGCCGCCACTACCGCCGAATGGGTCGCACTCATGCCGTATTTCTTATTGAAATAATCTTTTGCTGCGCAATAAAGCGAGAGTTTGATTTCCGTGTCGTCCGTCAAAGGCTCGACCGTAAACTGTTGTTGTGGCGCAATCATGTGATCGCCGTCTTCGGCAGTCAGCTCGACAGAAGCATTATCAGCTTCCGTCAATTTCAGACGACCTTGCAACACGTTCAGGCAAGCCCATTCCCCTTCGTCAAACGCATGACCCGCCCGCAGCGCGTCGGGAATCTCGTCTGCCTGCCAAACCGGCAGTTCCTGATAGCAAAAAAGCGCCATTTGTCCGTCCATCGTCGGTTCCTTCCAATCTGTTTGCGATAAGGTGCATATTATATGCCTGTTTCGAGCAGGGCATTGAATTATCAGTTTGCCTGCTGACGCATTTGAAGAAACAGCTCGCTGCAAACTGCTTATTTTCAGTTTGTGTACTGCCCGTCGAACCTGATTTTCAGGCGAGGATGGCAGACCGTCGGATTTGTTTTCAAGAATTTGGTTTTTCGCGGGAAGACTAGTATAAAATCCCACTTTATTTTTTTCTCCCCGTCCTTATCCCATGCGCCTGACCCACATCAAACTCTCCGGCTTCAAATCTTTTACCGACCCGACCACGATTCATGTGCCGGGGCAGCTTG
>CAJZEA010000090.1:0-6841 GCA_915066515.1 uncultured Neisseria sp.
ATTTAAGCTGATAAGAAGGAAGGAAAATATGCGTGATTTAAGCAAAATGACCTGCATTGAGGATTTGCGCCGTGTGGCGAAATTCAAAATGCCGAAGATGTTTTACGACTACATTGATTCTGGCTCGTGGACGCAAACCACTTACCGTGCCAATACCGCCGATTTTATCCCGATTCAGTTTCGGCAGAAGGTTTTGGTGGACATGGAGGGGCGTTCTTTGGCGGCCAAGATGATTGGACAGGATGTCAAAATGCCGCTGGCCATCGCGCCGACGGGTTTTACCGGTATGGCGTGGGCGGACGGCGAAATCCATGCGGCGCGGGCGGCGGAAAAATTCGGCGTGCCGTTTTCATTGTCCACGATGTCGATTTGTTCGATTGAAGATGTGGCTGAAAATACTTCCGCGCCGTTTTGGTTTCAGCTTTATGTGATGCGCGACCGCGAATTTATGGAAAATCTGATTAAGCGGGCGCAGGCGGCAAAATGCTCGGCGTTGATTCTGACTGCGGACTTGCAGGTTTTGGGGCAACGCCATAAGGACATTAAAAACGGTTTGTCCGCACCGCCCAAACCGACGTTGTTGAACTGCATCAATTTGGCGATGAAATGGGAATGGTGCTGGAATATGTTGCACACCGAGCGGAGAACTTTCCGCAATATCGTCGGCCATGCGAAAAACGTCGGTGATTTGTCTTCGCTGTCTTCGTGGACTTCCGAACAATTCGACCCGCGCCTGAGTTGGGACGATGTTGCCCGAATTAAGGATTTGTGGGGCGGCAAGCTGATTATCAAAGGGATTATGGAACCTGAAGATGCGGAAAAAGCAGCGAAAAGCGGCGCGGACGCATTGGTCGTTTCCAACCACGGCGGCCGCCAGCTCGACGACACCATATCCTCCATCAAAGCCTTGCCCGACATCGTCAGCGCAGTCGGCAGCGACATCGAAGTCTGGATGGACAGCGGCATCCGCAGCGGTCAGGACATCCTCAAAGCATGGGCTTTGGGCGCAAAAGGCACGATGATAGGCCGCGCGTTCCTCTACGGCTTGGGCGCATACGGCGAAGAAGGCGTTACCCGCGCGCTGGAAATCCTGTACAAAGAAATGGATGTATCCATGGCGTTTACCGGCCATCGCAATATTCAGGACGTCGATGCTGGTATTTTGCAAAACACGCGCTGGTCTCATGACAAATTCTGATGTTTCATACAAAAAGGTCGTCTGAAATCTGGTTTCAGACGACCTCATCATTATCAGGCATTCATCCTGTCTTCAAACGCTACCAAAATCCGCGCGACTTCCTCCGCGTCTTTGACCGCCCTTACCGCGTCAAACAATTCCTGCGCTTCTCCAAATTCTTTCTTCATCATGCCCAGCCATTGTTTCAGGCGGGCGACGGGGTATTTGTTGTTCGCTTCTTTGGCGAGACACAAATGGAAAAATTGGTTTATCCACACCGAAACTTCGGCGAAATCGGTATCGCGGACGGTTCCGCCGTTTTCGTATTGTTTGATTTGGCGCGCCAAATCGGGGCGGATGACGGCGCCGCGACCGAGCATGACGCTGTTGCAGCCCGTCATCTCTTTAATGCCGATATAGTCTTTGAGGCTGAACACGTCGCCGTTGGCGGTTACGGGGATGGCGACGTGTTCACGGATTTTGCGTATCCATTCCCAATGTGCGGGCGGTTCGTAGCCTTCGACTTTGGTGCGGGCGTGTACGGTCAGGGCGCAGGCTCCGCCTTCGGCAATAGCGGCGGCGCATTCGAGCGCGAGGCTTTTATCTTCGTAACCGAGCCGCATTTTGCCGGTGAGCGGGATGT
Organism: uncultured Neisseria sp.; assembly: GCA_915066515.1. Classification (GTDB taxonomy): domain Bacteria; phylum Pseudomonadota; class Gammaproteobacteria; order Burkholderiales; family Neisseriaceae; genus Neisseria. The sequence continues at coordinate 1,821 of CAJZEA010000090.1, forward strand.
GTTCGGGCAGGCGTTGGCGCAGGGTTTTGACGATATGGTGAATGAGGTCGGGCTCTTTGAGCAGGACGGCGCCGCCTTTGTGTTTGTTGACCGTGGGGGCGGGGCAGCCAAAATTGAGGTCGATTTTGTCCGCGCCGAAGCGGACGGCTTCCAAGGCGTTGACCGCCATATTGTCGGCATCGCTGCCCAAAAGCTGGACGGTACAGGGCGTGCCAGCGGGGGTCTTGTTGCCGTTGGCGATTTCGGGGGCGTATTTGAGCCAGGTGGAACGGGAATGGACGGTGTGGGTAATGCGGACGAACTCACTGACGCATTCGTCGTAGCCGCCGATACGGGTCAGCAAATCGCGCATCACATCGTCCACCAGCCCCTGCATGGGCGCAAGGATAAGCTGCATATCGGAGGAGGTCGTCTGAAAAAAGGAAATACGTATTGTAGCGGTATATCGGTTAAAATACACGCTTTCCACGAAGAACTGACCGCTGCCATTGCCGAACTGCCTTGATTTCCCGATTTTGATTTTTCAGACGACCCCTTTTCAGACGACCTCATCATGAACCCGAAAATTCCCGCCACAGCAGCCATGTTGGTCAAAAACTCGGAACGCTATCTGCACGAAGTTTTGACCGCGCTTCAAGACTTCGACGAAGTATTGCTGCTCGACAACGGCTCGACCGACCGTACCTTTGAAATCGCCGAACGCTTCACCAACGTCAGTTATTACAAATACGACTTCATCGGCTTCGGCCCGATGAAAAACCTCGCCGCCCGCCTCGCGCAAAACAATTGGATATTCAGCATAGACAGCGACGAAGTGGCAGATAGCGAACTGATTGCCGCCATCCGCAAAGCCGTGGCGGAAAACAAAGAACAAAACATCTTCTCGCTCTCGCGCCTGAACCACTACAACGGCCGCCTGATCAAAGCCTGCGGCTGGTATCCCGACATTATCCCGCGCCTTTACCACCGCCGTTTTACCCGTTTTTCCGACCGTCAGGTACATGAATCGCTGATTTTGCCGCCCGATGCAAACGTCCGTCCGCTCGAAGGTCGTCTGAAACACTATTCCTTCGAAAACGCCGAAGGGCTGATTCAAAAAATGCAGCAATACAGCTCGCTCTACGCCGAAGAAAACCGCTACAAAAAAGACAGCTCGCCCTTCAAAGCCCTGTTGCACGGCAGCGTATCGTTTGTCAAAAACTACCTGCTCAAACGCGGTTGCGCCTACGGTGCGGACGGCTTGACCATTTCCATCGCCAATGCCCAAGGTTCGTACTACAAATATGTCAAACTTTACGAGCGCAACCGCAATATCAGCGTCGCCTTGATTATTACCACCTACAACCGTCCCGACGCGCTGGAGCTGGTTTTGAAATCCGCGCTCGCGCAAACCCGCCTGCCCGACGAAATCATCGTCGCTGACGACGGTTCGCGCCAAGACACCGCCGAAGTCGTCGAGTTCATCCGCAGCCACACCGACATCCCCGTCAAACATTCTTGGCGGCCGGACGACGGCTTCCGCGCCGCCGAATCACGCAACCGCGCGCTGGCGCAGGCAAAAAGCGACTACGTCATCCTTATCGACGGCGACATGATACTCGACCCGTCCTTCATCGCCGACCATCTCAAGCTCGCACGCAAAGGCAGGCTGATACAGGGTTCGCGCGTCATCCTGACCCAAAGCCGCACCCAGGAAATTTTAGATTCCGGCGAATTGCCCGATTTGTCCGCGTTCAGCCAAGGCATAGAAAAACGCCTGTCCACCCTGCGCTGCCGCAGCCTGTCCGCCCTGATCGGCAGACAAAGCAGCCGCAAACACAAAGGCATCAAAACCTGCAATATGGGCTTTTTCCGCAGCGATGCACTGGCCGTCAACGGCTTCGACAACCGCTTTGTCGGCTGGGGACGCGAAGACAGCGAGTTCGTCGCCCGCCTCTTCCATAACGGCATGAAACGCCACAACCTCAAATTCGCCGGCATCGCCTACCACCTCTGGCACCACGAAGCCGAACGCGACGCCCTGCCGCAAAACGACGCCCTGCTCAAAGCCACGCTGTCCGAACAAAAAATCCGCTGCGAAGACGGCATGGACGAGTTCATAAAATAAACCGTTTTGCGCTTGTCCCCCCTCAAACGTCGTCTGAAACCTTTCAGACGACGTTTTACCTTCAAGCAGCCGTTCAACCATCAAATCTTTACTGAAACCAAACACTTGCAGTGTTATACTATTAATACAACGACAAACTACTCACACACTACGGTTACACATCATGTCCCCCCGCCCGATTACCATCACCTCATACAACATGCACAAAGGCATGTCCGCGCTCAACCGCAAAGTCCAAGTGGACAGCATGGCGGAAGAGCTGCGTGGCATAGGCTCGGATGTCCTGTTTTTACAGGAAGTGCAAGGTCAACACCTGATGCGCAGCAGCAGGCTGCCCGATTTTCCCGAAAAACCGCATTACGACATCCTCGGCGACCGCCTCTCCTACAACCGCAGCTACGGCAAAAACGCCGTTTACCCGCAGCGCCACCACGGCAACGCCATCCTCAGCCGCCTGCCGCTGGAAACCCGCCACAACCTCAACATCAGCGTCAATAAACTCGAACAGCGCGGCGTACTCCATTGCGAAGTCCTGCCCGAAGGCTGGGAAACCCCGCTCGTCTGCCTGTGCGCCCACCTCAACCTGCGCGAACCCGACCGCGCCAAACAATACCGCGCCATCTTCGAATACGTCGTGCATCACATCGACCCGCAAAGCCCGCTGATTCTCGCCGGCGATTTCAACGACTGGCGGCAAAAATCCGCCCTATCCTTAGGCAACGCCTTGAACCTGAACGAAGTATTCGTGGACAGCAACGGCAAACGCCCCAAAACCTTCCCCGCCCGCCTGCCCGTCCTCAGCCTCGACCGCGTCTACACTCGCAACCTGGAAGTCCTAGACTCCCAAATCCACAACGGCAAAAACTGGCAACGCCTCTCCGACCACTTGCCCTTAAGCGTCAAAGTCCGACCCAAACTGCCTTAACCGTTCCATTCCAACAACAAAGAATTAAAATATGCACCCCTAATGGAGCGCAATATATAAGGTCGTCTGAAAACCTGAAATCAGGGGTTTCAGACGACCTGAGACTTTTGCAAAATTCCTCAAAATCCCCTAAATCCCCACCAAGACATTTAGGGGATTTCTCATAAGCACCTTCTTCTAGCAAACCTCACAAGCCATGATTACCAAACACATTAACCGATCCCCACTGCTGGAGCTGGAGCAGATCATTCAGAAGTGTAATGTATATTTGGTCATAAAAAACTGCACCTTGTGGGTTGGAGGGGATGCCCAACTTCTGGGGGTGCAGTTCAATTTTTTAGACGACCTTTTTGTTTATATTCCCCATCCTTTTCGCAACAAATCCCTTGTTGTTAAAATCTCCGGCTCTTTCATTTGCCTTACAATGTCAAAATTAATAAATAAATCTGCCTTACGAATTGCATCCAGCGTCTGACTGTCGCTGATAAAAGGATATGGAGCAAAGGCGAACATCTCATTTTCTGCTAGCGGACCCCATAATTCGACACAGCGTTGAAAGAGCGGATTACCATCATTGTCTTGTGTATCCAACTCTTCATATACCTGGAAACCGAAGAAACCATCAATCACTTCTCCGTCTCTTCCGTCCTGAATCCAATCGCTGAAATCAGGATCACGTTTAGATATCCATCCCCACAACCCAATAATCTTATAGTCATTACCAAGTTCGCTATTCCACACAAACAGATCCCCAAATCCTGAACGGGCAATCACATAATGGGATTGCTTTTCTAACTCATCTTCCGGCAACCATTCTGCTAGAATGTCCTCATAGTCTTCCGGATTGGTCAGCCAAAATATTCCGTCCTTAAATCCGCAAAAACCAAATTCCTGCCAATATTCCAGTAAACGGTCAGGCAATTTACCGCGATATTTGGCCAAGGTTTCAGTTGAAACCGGCGTGGAAGCAAATGGCATTCCAAATTTTTCAAAAAAATATTCTGATCCTTCAGTTTGCTTGAATAGATTCATATGTTTACTCCTTCTATGTCGGACAACGGTTAAATTCTGCATTCATATTGGCATTTCCCCATGCCTTTTCTTCATTTCACTGACGTAATCATCAAGTAGCCGTAGGTTGCGTCAAGACCCAACACAGCAGAAAGGTCGTCTGAAAAACAATTTTCAGACGACCTTTGGCCAGACTTTATTTTTAAGAAGCCAATACGCGTGGGAACAGGATTTCATTTTCCAAATGGATATGGTTGGTCAAATCATCCACCATTTCGCGTGCCAATGTATACAGGCGCGTCCAGCTTCCGCAAGCGTTTTCGGGAACGGTCAGATTATTGGTCAATTCAAGCAGCTTGGCTACGGCTTGGTCGTGTTCCTCATGCTCGTGCATCATCACATTAATCGGCATTGCCGCTCCGCGACCGACGCCTTGTTTGATCATTGGGAACAGCATGCGCTCTTCCTTCATCATGTGCATCAACAGTTCGTTTTGCATATAGGCAAGCAACTCCGGCACTTCAGCCGGAAAACTGTCGGCATGAACTTCCGCGACTTTTTGAGCCAACGGAACCAGCTCTTCAAATTGCCCGCGGTGTACATCATGGTAGCGTTGCAGGATATGGTCGATGGTTGCACCAAACGGCGCGGTTTCCCATACGGTAAAATCAGTCATGGCAGTATCCTTGGATTTGTGTCAGGCCGGCGTATTCAGACGACCTTTTTAAAGATGGATTTTTTATGAATGTATATAACGGAGTGAAGGATACACCTGCAAAACTGATTTGTATAGATGGAAACAAAACGTATAACAAATTGAGAATAAAAGTAATTTCTTTTTCAAAGAGAGACTGAAGCAGCTTGCTGCCTGAATTGAAGGCAAGAAAATAGCCCGTCTTGGTCAAGATGGGCTTTTTGGAATCTGGCAGAGAGGAAGGGATTCGAACCCTCGATACGCTATTCACGTATACACGCTTT
>CAJZEA010000091.1:0-6799 GCA_915066515.1 uncultured Neisseria sp.
TGGAGTACGAGTTTTCCGATTTTAAAAAGCAGCCGCCGACGGAAGGCGACATCCGTGCATGGTTGGCCGATGTGCCGTCCGATACGCTGCTCAACCGGCGCGGCACGACTTGGCGGAAGTTGTCGGAAGCGGAACGCGCCGCTGCCGATAGCGAAGACGGCGCGGTGCGGCTGATGTGCGCGCAGCCGAGTTTGATCAAACGCCCCGTGCTGGCGCATGGCGGGCGGTTTTACTGCGGTTTTCAGACGGCCTTATATGAAGGGTTGTTCGGCTGAACCGGTGTAAGCGCATCCGCCGGATAGGTTCATATAACCAATCCCTCTTTGCTTACAAACAAGCATTCTTTTCTTTTTTCAGACGGCCTCAGTATAGTGGGGCGCAACCGAAAAGCAGGCCGTCTGAAAACAACAAACCTTTCCTTCGCGACGGCCGGACAGCAATCAAAGGAACACCGAAATGATCCCGATTTCTCCCGAACTGGCCGACCAACTCAAGCTTCTCAATCCGCAGCAGCTAGCTTTTTTGGCCGGATATGCCTGGGCAAAAAGCACGGGCGGCGATGCGGCCGCCGTGTCTTTCCAATCGCAGGCGGATGCCGCACAGCCCGCGCCTGCCCGCCGCGTCCGCATCCTTTCCGCCTCGCAAACCGGCAATGCCCGCAAGGTGGCCGAACAGTTGCTGGCCAAACTGGAAAGTGCGGGCGTGGATGCCGTCCTGACCGCCGCCGCCGACTACAAAACCAAACAGTTGGCGGAAGAAGACATTTTATTGTTGGTAACGTCCACACAGGGCGAGGGCGAGCCGCCGGAAGAGGCCTTGCCGCTGCATAAATTCCTCAACGGCAAAAAAGCCCCCGATTTGAGCGCGGTCAGCTTTGCCGTTTTGGGTTTGGGCGATTCGAGTTATCCGAAATTCTGCCAGGCCGGACGCGATTTCGATTTGTTGTTGGACAAACTCGGCGGCAAACGGCTGCACGAGGTCGGCCTTTGCGATTTGGAATATCAGGAAGAAGCCGACAAGTGGACGGCCGATATTGCCGAAGCCGTGGCGCGTCTGGTCGCCGCACCGGCCGCTATTCCTTCCGGCAACGGCGCGGCCAAAGCGGAAACGGAAGGGGGCGGAACGGTATACACGAAAGAGAAGCCGTTTGCCGCCAGCCTCGCCGTGCGGCAGAAGATTACTTCCGGTCATGCCGACAAAGATGTCGAGCACATCGAAATCGACCTGACGGGCTCCGGCATCCGCTACCACGCAGGCGACGCCTTGGGCGTATGGCCGATAAACGACGAAGCCTTGGTGGCGGAAATCCTGCAATACGCCGGTTTGGACGGAAGCGAAAACATCCGCCGCGCCGACGGCGGCGAGTGTGAAATCCGGACCGCTTTGCGCGAGGATTTGGACATCACCCAAATCACGCCGCAGTTTGTCCGCGACTATGCCGTGTTGTGCGGAGCGGAAGAGTTGCAAGGCACGGTGGCAGACGCAGAGGCCTTGGCAGCCTATTTGGCCGCCACGCCGCCGGTGGGCGTGCTGGCGCAGTTTCCGCACAAGATGACGGCGCAGGAGCTGTACGGCCTGTTCAGGCCGCAAACCCCGCGCCTGTATTCGATTGCCTCGTCGCAGGACGAAGTGGGCGAGGAAGTGCATCTGACGGTCGGCGTGGTGGCGTTCGAGCATCACGGCAAAGGCTACACCGGCGCGGCCTCGGGCTGGCTGGGCGGCAGGCTGGAAGAGGACGGCGAAGTGCGCGTGTTTGTCGAACCGAACAAGCTGTTCCGCCTGCCGGAAAACGGCGACACGCCGATTATCATGATAGGCGCGGGCACCGGTGTCGCCCCGTTCCGCGCCTTTATGCAGCAGCGCGCGGCCAACGGCGACGGCGGGAAAAACTGGCTGGTGTTCGGCAACCGTAAGTTTACCGACGATTTCCTCTATCAGCTCGAATGGCAGCAGTTCCGCAAAGACGGCTTGCTGACCCGCGCCGATTTGGCTTGGAGCCGGCAGGGGGCGGAAAAAGTGTACGTTCAGGACAAACTGCGCCAGGCGGCCGCCGACGTTTGGGCATGGCTGCAGGACGGGGCGCACATTTATGTTTGCGGCGACGCGGCGCGGATGGCGCGCGATGTGGAAAACGCCCTGTTGGACATCATTGCGGAACAGGGCGGCATGGATCGCGACGACGCGGAAGAATATCTGAACGGCTTGCGCGAAGACAAACGTTATCAGCGCGATGTTTATTGAGCGGCGATTTGAATTGTTCAGGCCATCTGAAAAGGCAGATATGCTTTTCAGACGGCCTGTTTGTCATGGCGGACGGTTCAGCGGCAGGACAGGGTTTCATTTTCCTGCAAACTCAATGCCTTGCGTTTTTTGGCTTTTTCGTAGCGGCAGCGTTGGCGTTCGGTGGTGATTTCCAACGGCGGGACGGGAACGGGTTTGCCGTCTTCGACCGCGACCATGGTGAAGTAGCAGCTGTTGGTATGGCGCACTTCGCCGGTGCGGATGTTTTGCGCTTCGACGCGGATGCCGATTTCCATGGAAGTTCGGCCTGTGTAGTTGACGCTGGCGTAGAAGGTTACCAAGTCGCCGACGTGTATCGGCTCTTTAAACAAGACTTTATCGACAGACAGGGTAACGCAATAATTACCGCTGTAACGGCTTGCGCAGGAATAAGCGACTTGGTCGAGCAGGCGCAAAAGTTCGCCGCCGTGGACGTTGCCGCTGAAATTGGCGGTGTCGGGCATCATCAGTTCGGACATGATGAGTTCGTGTGAAGGGAGTTGGCGGGTTTGGTCCATGGTGTTCCTCTTTTAAAAATGAATGTTTGTGTTAAACAGGCGGCCGTTCAGTGGTTGGGATGGTTTTCAGACGACCTTGCCGATTGTATTTAATATATGAATATACGGAAATTGGATTTTTTTATGGGTTTATAACCATTTTCTGCGCGAGAAGAAAATCAGCAACCCGACGATGATGCACAGCATCAAACCTAAAACGATAAAATAGCCGTAATGCCAATGCAGCTCGGGCATGTTGTCGAAGTTCATGCCGTAGATGCCCGTGATGACGGTCAGCGGCATGAAGATGATGGTGATGACGGTCAGGACGCGCATTTGCTGGTTCATGCGGTTGGATTGGAAGGAAAGGTAGATGTCCATCATGCTCAACACCATGTCACGCGAGGCGTCGAGCGACTCAAGAAGCTGCATGTTGTGGTCGTAAACGTCGCGCAGATAGACGGTGGACTCGCCTTTGAAAATGGTGAAATCGACGCGCACGGCAAGTTGATAGAACACGTCGCGTAAAGGCAAGAGCGTGCGGCGCAGGCGGACGGCATCGCGCTTGAGGCGGTGGATTTTGCCGAGAATGTCGCTGTTTTCATCTTTAAACAGGGATTTGTCTATGGCTTCGACGCGGTTGTTGTACTCTTCCAAAACGATGAAATAGTCGTCCACGATGCGGTCGAGCAGGCAATAGGCGAGAAAGGCGGTGTTTTTACCGAGGATGCCGCGCGAGTTTTCGCTCATTTGGCGGCGCAGCTGGCTGAACAGCCCCAGCGGTTTTTGCTGGAACGACAACACGAAATCCTTGCCGATAATCAGATACACTTGGTCGGAATTCAGTTTGCCGGCGGCGGTGTAGTGGTAAACCTGCGCGGCGATAAACAGATAATTGTCGTAGTCTTCGATTTTGGGGCGTTGTTTGCGGCTGAGGATATCTTCGATGACCAGCTCGTGGATGCCGTAAGGCTCCAGCGTGTGTTTGAGCAGCGCGGCGTCGTTGATGCCGACGAAATGCAGCCAGTTGGTCTGCCCCGCTTGCGGGCGGGCGATGTCGGGCAGTTTTTTACCCGCGAGATAATCGTGTTGGGCAAACGTATCGGCGGAATAAAGCGTCTGATGGATGGCGGAACGCGGCGCGTTGTCGGTATTGCTGCGCGGGACGGTTTGGTCTTGCGGGATTTCGGCTGGGTCTACGCTGTTGGGCTGTTTGCTCATAAAATCGGATAAGGCAGGATGGATAATGTGTTTTTCTGTTGTATAGTGGATTAAAATAAAAATGAGACAAGGCGGCAACGCCCGCCGTGTACGGGTAGTACATAAGGGCGTTGGCAACGCCGTATCATTGCAATTTTAATCCACTATAAAAAAGGTCGTCTGAAAGGTTCAGACGACCTTTATGCTTGAGAAAACCGTTTCGGGTGTTTTACAACCCTTGTCGGTCGAGCCAGCGTTCGGCATCCAGTGCGGCTTGGCAACCGGAAGCTGCGCTGGTGATGGCTTGACGGTAGGTATGGTCTTTGACGTCGCCTGCCGCCCATACGCCTTCGATATTGGTCGCGCCGACGTTGTCGCCCGTACCACCTTTGGTTTTCAGGTAGCCGGTTTCGTCCATATCGAGCTGGTCTTTGAAAATGTCGGTGTTTGGCTTATGGCCGATGGCGATGAAAACGCCTTTGACGGCGATGTCTTCGGTAGTGCCGTCGTTGTGTTTCAGACGAGCACCGGTGACGCCGCCTTCGTCGCCCAAGACTTCATCCAGATTGCTGTTGAGTTTGAGGATGATTTTGCCTTCTTCAACGCGCTGCATGAGTTTGTTTACCATGATTTTTTCGGCGCGGAAACTGTCGCGGCGGTGAATCAGGGTAACGGTGTTGGCGATGTTGGCGAGGTAAAGGGCTTCCTCTACGGCAGTATTGCCGCCGCCGACCACGGCTACGTCTTGTTTTTTATAGAAAAATCCGTCGCAGGTCGCGCAGGCGGAAACGCCTTTGCCGGCGAAGGCTTCTTCGCTGGGCAGTCCTAGGTATTTGGCGGATGCGCCGGTGGCGACGATCAGGGCGTCACAGGTGTATTCGCCCATGTCGCCTTTGAGGGTGAAGGGGCGGTTTTGCAAATCGACGGTGTGGATTTGGTCGAAAATCATTTCGGTGCCGAAGCGTTCGGCATGGGCAAGGAAGCGCGCCATCAGCTCCGGGCCTTGTACGCCTTCGGCGTCGGCGGGCCAGTTGTCGACTTCGGTGGTAGTCATCAGTTGTCCGCCCTGTTCGACACCGGTAATGATGACGGGCTTGAGGTTGGCGCGGGCGGCATAGACGGCGGCGGTGTAACCGGCAGGACCTGAGCCGAGGATGATGAGTTTGTGATGGTTGCTCATGATGTTTTCCTTACTGAGAGATTGAGTGTGTTTCAGACGAGGTAGATTTTACTTGAAACTCAGGTCGTCTGAAAATGCAGATGCGCCCGCATCCCCTTTTTCTTTTGATAAAAGGTATTGACTAAAGGCATCTTGCATTTTACGGCGATGCATAAACAAAGGTCGTCTGAATTTTCAGACGACCTTCATCTGTTTTAATCGGCAAATCTGCGAATTCTGTTACGCTGTCTTTCTCTGATCAGCATTCTTTGCCGAATCGGAAACCCGTTTAAAACAATCAAATGGCTTTAGCGGCGGCGGCCAAAACCGCGACTCATCGGGCGGCGATAATTGGACGGCTGTTGGGTTGTTTGGCGGTAACGTTGTTGTTGCGCCGCCTGTTGTTGCGCAGGCAGGCTGCGGGTATTGAGTTGCTGGCTGGTACGGCTGTTGGGACGGGCCGTTTGATAATAATGGGCGCGTGCGCGTTGGGCAATCGGGCTGTTTTGATTGCGCGCTTGTGTGAATTTGTTTGCCAGCGCGTTACCGATGAACGCGCCTGCCGCCGTACCGACCAAGCTTTGCAGCAGCCAGCTGCCAGTGGATTGGTCGTAAATATATTGTTGTCCGTCTGTTCCGGTCACAGGCTGTCCATTGTTGCCGTTGGCTTGTGCTTCGGCAGGAATGGTATCTTTCACACCTTCCGGCGTAAGTTGGTAAATCGTATTGTCTTGTTGTTGGGCAAGTTGCTGCTGAAGCGCTTCGATTTGTTTTTGCTGCTGCTCAAGCTGGGCTTGGGTATTGTCTTTGCAGGCAGCGAGAGCAAGTGAGGAAAGTGCGGCTAAGGCAATGAGTTTTTTCATTTTTTTATCCTTTTTGAAGTAGTATTGTCTAAGCCGAGCGTTATCGGCAAACTGCGCATCAATATACTGCGCCTTGCCGTGGAATATGGTGCAAATTTGATTTTTATCAAGTGCGTCAATATAGTTTACAAAGGCAGGCGGGGAAGTTTGGCTGCGAAAGCAAGGCTGTTGGCAATCAGGCTGCCATGATTTTCCATTTCATGTTCGGTTTCGACAATCAGCAAGTTGTCAGGACGGCGGGCATGCAGGCTCATATGCATTTGGGCGGGGGTAAATGGGAGATGGTGGCGTTTGGCAAACGCTTGGGCGCGTTGGTTGGCGGTTTTCAGCATGGGCAACAGCGTGATATCCAGATGGAAACGGTGTACCCCCAATACCAAGATGCGTGCGGCAAAAAAATCGGCTTCCTCCGTAAAGACAGCAGGACTGTCTGCTTCAAAATCGTGCCTTTCGCCTGCAATCAAAGTGGCAACCATACGGATTTGCGGAATCAATGCCTCGCTAATCAGCGTATCTGCACTGCCCGGCAAGGCTTGGGAAGCTGTTGTGTGATGGCTGTTGCCGTCAACAATCATTTGGCAGCGGTGTAAAGGAAGGTTTTTTGTTTGGGCGTGTATGGAGAGTGTCATGGCTGTAATCCTGATTCAGTTGTGTTTTATTTCATATTTCAATTGATGCGGCCATGTATAGGTAACAAAAAAGCCGCTCAAATGAGGCGGCTCTGATTTGCGTATCCTATCTCTAATCTGTTTCAGACAAGCGCAAAAAAGTACCGCACGTTTGTGTGGTACCAATAGAAG
>CAJZEA010000092.1:0-6783 GCA_915066515.1 uncultured Neisseria sp.
TGTTTGCGCAAAGCGGCGGCATCAAGATGCAGGCCAATCAGGGTAAAGTGGAAGTGCAGGCACAGAATGACGAGTTGCAGCTGAATGCCTTAAAAGACGCAACCTTAACCAGTAGCGCAGGAAAAATCACCATAGCGGCGAAGGAAGAGATACTGATTACCTGCAAAGGGGCGTATATCAAGTTGAGCAACGGAGAGGTTGAGATCGGGAGTCCGAAGGTGGTGCGGGTGAGGGCGCCGTTGGTGGTGAATGGGCCGAATAGTGCAGGGATAAATATGAAAGGTATGCCAGCAGTAGAACGTTATGATGAGCAGTTCCAATTTTTATTTCCTGATGGCAAACCTATGCATTCTATTGCGTATATTATCCATAATAAAGATGAGGCAATTACCGGCATTACGACTACTAAAGGTCTTAGTTCTAGAATACATGCAGAAAGACAGCAGGAATTAAAAACTGAATTACAATGGGCTGATTTTGATTCTGCCCCACCATTTGGAGATGCATAAAAATGGCGACTAATTTAACATTTAGTACATCACAAACTAATCAAACCCCAAAAAGTTGTCATTCCGAAAAATGTACCTGTAATACTTTTTGGTCTATCTTACAACAGACAAGTTATATTAAACTTTCCAATAAAACGGGAAATAATCAATACCGCCTTGAAGAATTTTATGAACAACGTGCACGAAGAATTGCGGCAATTTATGCACGGATTTATCTAGAAATGGAGAAAGAGTCAGGAGGCAACCCCAATTTAAAAGGGCGTTTTTATTGGATGGGGTTAGGTGCATTTGCCTCAAAAACTGTAGCCGCTACACTTAACTCTTGGGTTACAGCAACAGGTCTTTGGGCTGCCAGACTTCAGAATGTATCGAAAAATTTACCGAAATGGGCTGCCGGATATCATGATGCAGCGAAATCCGCTCATATTTTTGCCAAAGGAAATTTATGGCTATTTATGGATGTTGCGCCATGGCATTGGGCTTGGGCACTGAGTCCAGGTTCGTTTGAACAATGTAAAGCCAGTCGTAATGCAAGTAATTATGTTGCTCCAGTAAAAAAAGCCCTCAATGCTTTGCCTTGGGCGTCCACAGCCCTGCCTGGTGTAAAGGGTTTCAAATTGACCTATGAAATACAGGAGGCTTTTAAAAAATTACCACTTATAGAAAACTTAAAACCATACAGTAAAAATGCTTTAGAATTTCAAATCAAACACCTTAAGCTGATTGCTGTACAAGAACAGAAGAATATCCTACAAAGCATATGTTGGAATCATCCATGGATGCGCGCGGGTGCGGAAGTGCAACGGCAGGTAGATATTCCCAAAACCTTTATCCGCTTCCACAGCAGCTATGAGGAAGAACCGTATGCTGTCTATCTTCAAAGGTTGAAAGAATCCGGTGGTAGTCATGCGGCTGAATCTTACAAACGGAACGGCATGCCGCTGCCGCAGGCGGAAAGGGTCAAATACAGGTTGAAGGAAGACCCATTTTCCTATGCACCAGACAATATGAAAGCAGAGGAATATGATAGTAGGATGAAATGGATTTTAGACGTAGCGGATAAGTATCATAATTTAATGAGTGATCCGAAAAGTAGGGAATATATCGAAAGACACCTGCAAACCATAGCAGGCTGGATAGGCAGCACCAAAAAAGGAAAAGCCCATGAATCTTGGAACGACCCACAAGGCAATCAGTGAGCGGGTTGTAGCAGCTTTGCTCGCTACTCTCTTGCTTGCTCTGATCTCATTAACAGTTCATGCTTTAGAAGACAAGGAGAAAATCATGCAGCAGGAAGTCACTTTACAATTGGGTAAAAAAGGGCCGGAAAGTTTCAAACTAGCAGGAGCGGTTGCGGATCACCATACCGCAGGCGAATTGGTCGGCTTTTTAGATTTAAAATGGCCGTCGAAACAATTGGGAGCCGTCACTATCCGCCACAGCGGCCATGACCTGACTATCCCGCATACTTTTTCTGCTATGGGATCGGTACGTTCCGAACCTGAGGGAGAGGGAGTAAATAATATTGTTTTAAATAGCGGCATCAGTGCCGATGAACTTATCCGCCATCGTGAAGCCTATGATTTATGGGTTAAGCTGATGAAGCGGATACAGGACAGTGGCTGGCAACGCTATATTTATTTATCCAGACCAAGGTTAGCCGGTAAAGATGCCATCAGATATTTCCAAGATGAAGAAAATTTTGGCTTGGGCTATATTACCGATCCCAGTGCTGTTCCTGATTTTAGTACATGGTATAGCGTCATAATGACACAGGGTATGATGATTGCAAAATTTTATTTGGATGGTGTTGAAATAAGTCTTTCATTTAATTCAACAGTCAAAGACCAAGAAGACTTAGACGATATCAATAAAACATTAAGTTTTAAAGAATGGGGACAGTATATGATGCGGATTGAATTTAAGACCGCGCGCTACAGCACCCGAAATGACATATACCACACATTTATCCCTGACGGTTATGGCATCGATAAACTTCAAGAAGAAATGGATAAAATAAGCTCCAGCCTGCCGGAGTACTGGCAACGCTACCGAGCCATCGAATTGGCAAAACGCAAAAAAGAGGAAGCCATGTTGGTTAGTAAGGGGTATAAAATCGATGAGAGCTATCAGGATCCCGATTTACTACTTTATTTACAGAAAGAACCCAAATTTTAAAGGGTTAAGACCTTTGCAAAATTCCCCAAAATCCCCAAAATTCCCACCAAGACATTTAGGGGATTTTGGGGAATTTTGCAAAGGTCTCAATAAAATTAGTGTTATGCTGGGGTTAGGTGTGAAAGTGGACGTAGTTAGAGAGTAATAGGCAAAGTAGTGGTTGTCAGCATACCCAAGCATAGTAGTAGTAAGATTTATACAAGTGTGGCAAAGCCGCTTAAGATAAAGTTTTTTAGAATTTTTTAAATTTGGAACCAATAAATTTCATGACAAAAAAAATTAAACTATACTTCCTTGCAATATTTATTTTTATTATTTATATATGCTTATTAAGTGCATTTAAAATTAAAAAGGTAAAAATAACATCAATTACTGATCCCCAATTCATTTACGTAATAATTGATCATGATGATCGAGATATAATATTTGATCTTAGTATAGGTTTTTATGATAATGGAGCAGTATTGGAAGATATAAATATTTACTGTGCAGGTAGTGAGGAAGAAAAAAAATGTTATTCAGAAATAGAAAATGTAATCAATAAAAAATCAGGTATACAATTTATTGGAAATAATACTTTAATTTTTGATAGAAATAAATATAGGAATGGTACAGTTTCTATTGCTATAAGGACTACTAGTACTAGAAGGGAAAGTAAGTTTTATTCTTTTTGCTTTGATAGTAATGATAAATTTATTTATGACGATGAGACTAAGCATGAAAATATCGAATTTTTAAGGGTTTGCAATAGAAATTATCCCTTTTAAAATCTGGAAAACTTTATAAAAATCCCATTTTAGGGAGTTTAGCAAACGTAGGTTAGGTTAAAAATCCAACTTTAAAAAAGGTCGTCTGAAAAACTTTCAGACGACCTTTTCGTTTATTTAGGATCGCAGCGGAAATGGTAGGCGCAGATTTCGAAGCCGTTTTTGAAATACAGGCGGTGTGCATCGACACGGTCGTGATTGACGTGGACGTTGAGGTGGATTTTGGTCACACCTGTTTTCGCGCCGATTTTGCGGACTTCTGCCAAAAGGCGGGAGGCGTAGCCTTTGCGGCGGCTTTGCGGCAGGGTAACGATGTCGTCTATGTGGATATGGCGGCCGCTGGCGAGGTTGCAGGATTCGCGGAAGCCGCAGACGGCGACGGCGTTGTGTTTGCCTTCTTCGAAAATACCCAAGAGGCGGTAGCCGGCGGGGCGTTGGACGGTGTTGATTTGTTCGGTGAATTTGCTGATGTCGGTCAATGAAGAACGCAGGACGCTGAGGGCGGCGAAGGCGGTGGATGTGTCTTCGGGCGGGATTTCGTGCAAAATGTAGTCGGCAGCGGCGGCTTGGACCGGTGCTTTTTCGGCGGCGTGTTTTTCTTCGATGGCTTGTGCCAGCGGGACGCGTTCGGCAGGTTCGCCTTGTGCTTTGGCTTCCTGTTCTTTCAAAAGCTCTTTGCAGTCGATGATGCGCAAGTCGTTGTCGGCGGCAAAGTCCATCAGGAAACGGAACATCTGCGGATTGTCTTCTTCGAGTTTCTTATCGACGGCGACGCAGCGGACGTTGTCCACCAGCATGGGGCGCACCCAGTTGGAGTAGGACAGCCGGTTGTCTTTGGTGAATGAGGACAATATGCCGCACAGGCGTTCTGCCCAGTCGCTGGGACGGAAAATCTTGCCTTTGTTGGTTGTGCCGTGAATCACGACTTCGTAAGGGTTGCAGACTAACATGGCGGTTTCCTGTGTAGAGTTTGAAATTAGGGTGAAACCTTTCAAAAACTGCTTTTCGTCTTTGTTTTTTATTGATTTCACAAAAGAATATATTTCGCAATTATACCCTACTGTCCGTGCTTCGTGGCGTTCGGGGCTGGAGTCGGATTTTTTGTTTTTTGAAAAACGACAAGGGGTCGTCTGAAAATGGAACGTTAAATTTCAGACGACCTTTGAGCCGTAGCAGCAATATGATGTGTGATGTGTTTGGGATGAAACGGCGGATTACCTGTATTACAAGCATCGGCGCCAAGGCGGATGATTGCCGTCCGGCAAAGGCGGCATCGTTTTATTTCAGCCCGGCTTTATCCCCATTCCCCGCCTGCGGACACACGCTGCCGCACAAACAAAAAACACCAACTGCGCCAGATTAAACGTCGCCCCGCCAAGCGAGGCGGCAACAGGCGATTGCGGAAACAGGCTGCACGAAACCGCGATAACCGTCCCTACCGGCAACGGATTGCACCATGCGGCGGCACGCGGAAGCAGCGTCCTACGGCGCAGCGTCTGTACCAGCAACAGCAGCCATCCCGCCGCAATTAAACCGACTGAAGCCATCCAGTGCACCTCCAGCATCCGGTAAAAATGGCGGAACAGCGCAAGCAACGCCGGATAATCGTCTGGCGCGGCATTCAGCAGCACCTTGGCAACCATGCCCGTAAAATAAAAACCGGCATGTCCCAAAGGCGACAGCGCATATCCGAAAAACAGCACTGCAAAACCGACCTTGGCCGTGCGTCCGGGCCGCATCAGCCGGTAAACGCCGAATGCCGCCGCCAGATACAGCGCCGCAGAAAACGTCGCCGGCAACACGCCCCACAGCAGCCGCTCGGGCGAGCCGGCCTGCATCA
The DNA here is from genome assembly GCA_915066515.1 of uncultured Neisseria sp. Lineage (GTDB taxonomy): Bacteria > Pseudomonadota > Gammaproteobacteria > Burkholderiales > Neisseriaceae > Neisseria. Next base: position 5,295 of record CAJZEA010000092.1, read on the forward strand.
GCACGGCAAAATCCGCTGCCTCGCCCAACTGCGGCGCCAGCGTCTGAGAAAGCAGGGGATAACGTTCCGGCGTCTGCACGAATCCGACCAGCAGCATATCGGCAACGCTCCAGCACACCGCCGCTGCAATTCCCGCCCAAAGCAGCAGAGAAAGTCGGAAAACAGCGGTTTCAGACGACCCGCACCTAACGAATGCTTCATTTTGATTTTGCATATCATGGAATCCTGTCGGGGTATTCTCGACAATAAAATTGACTATTAAACAGGAAGATAAGTTCTCAAATTATCAGCACGTCCTATGATGTTTTCACAAAATTTCCGGCAACTGCTTAAATTCATAGGGAATAACATAAGACCGTCTGAAACTATTTCAAATAGCCTTAAATCATTCCGGCAAGTAAAATTCAGACGACCTGCGTCTGATGTTCGTCGCCGTTTCGCCCGCGAATAATGCCCAAACGGTAAACGGTTTCGCCTTCTCGCTTTTTCACGCCTGAAATCCTGCCGTCTTCGTGTTGTTGCCACCACAGAATACTTCATGTAAATTCCCGCCTGCTCCAACAACCTCTATTCCAAAGAAATCTCCATGAACAGACAAAAATATACCGCAACCCTCCTGCTCGCCGCCACATTCTCTGTTGTACACGCCGAACCGCAAGAAGCATCCTTCCAAGACCAATGCGCCCTGGTCGGACTGATGGCTCAAACCGCTATGGGCGAACGTTTGTCCGGCACGGGCATCGGACAAGCCGTCGAAAAAATGAACGAACGCTTTATGGTTGTTGCCAAAAACGATTACAGCCGCTCCTTCATTCAAGGGCTAACCGAGCGCGTGGCGCAAGAAATCTACCACTTCCCGCAATCGGTTTTGAACGCCGTCCCCAAATCCGACTACGCCATCTTCGCCCGAGATACGGGCAAGGCGGAATATCAGCTTTGTATGAAAGCCCTGACGGGCAAAACCGAATAAAGCAGGTCGTCTGAAAAGGATGAAACCCCATTTTTCAGACGACCCCTTTTCACGAAAATCCGAAACCCCACCCCGTCAAATATGCGATAATACCGCCACCTCAAACCGATTTCAGACGACCCATGCGCCTTAACGTCCGCCCCACCCGTTTTGCCCGTACCGCACGCCGCGGCGCGTCCGTCGTTGTTTCGTAAAACCCCGCCTTAGCGGGGTTTTTGCCGAATTGAAGAAAGGAAGCCGAATGCCCAACCCGCTTTACCGACAACACGTCATTTCCATTTCCGACCTGACGACCGAACAGCTCGAGCTGCTCCTGCAAAACGCCCTCAAGCTCAAAGCCGACCCGCGCGATGACCTGCTCGAAGGCAAACTCATCGGCTCATGTTTTTTCGAACCCTCCACCCGCACGCGCCTGTCGTTTGAAACCGCCGTACAACGATTGGGAGGCAAAGTCATCGGCTTTTCCGACGGCGCGAACACCAGCGCGAAAAAAGGCGAAACCCTCGCCGACACCGCCCG
>CAJZEA010000093.1:0-6760 GCA_915066515.1 uncultured Neisseria sp.
ACTGTCTGCGGCTTCGTCGCCTTGTCCTGATTTAAAGTTAATCCACTATATTGATAAGGGATTCACTACACATCAGGATGGAACAACAAACTCAGTTTTTCCTCATCCAAAAACCAGTGGCAGATTTCTTCGTCCCCATCCAATAACACGGGGACAAGTTCGTTATACTTTTCTTCTAAAACAGGGTCTTCATCGACATCGAAGATTTCCAACTCAAAACCGAATGCCTCTTGATACGGCTTGAGCTGTTCACGCATTTTGTGACAGAGACTGCAATATTCTCGAAACATCAGGGTCAACTTCATGGCGGATGCTTTGCGGTGTGGTAAACGAAAAACGGATTGTAAGATAAAGGCTGCCGTCAATGCAAAGGTCGTCTGAAACCTTGGATTTCGGTTTCAGACGACCTTTGCCGCGCATACAGACCGAACAGGCAGTCGCCGCGTATCGCGTAAGGCATACGGGGAGAAAAGTCCGAGCTCCGCAGAATGATTTTCTTAAAATTTTTGCATTCCCTAGGTTTTGGGTCGGTCTTTTACGATTTCTTTGTAAATCATTCTCAATATTCCTGCAAAGGTTGCCTTGTTTAAATGAGATTCGCCGAAATGACGAGTGCAGCCTTCCATTTTTGAAGCAATCAAGGGTTCTAATTCTTCAACTTTGGATATGCCCAGCTTTATCATTTGCTCTGAAAAAGAAACACCATAGATTTTCTTATATTCTTCAAACCCCTGTATTATTCCAAAAGTGTTGTACAGAGAAGTTCGGTAGGCTTTGAGCCAATCCCACATAATATCCGGGTCAGAAACATTCGGATTTTCTAAATGACATTTTTTGCATAACAAAACCAAATTAGAAGGTTCATCTGTACCTCCTCGGGAATGGGGGATGATATGGCAGCGCTCCAGTTTGGTTTGATAACCGCATCGCCAGCACCTCTCATGGGCTTCTGAGGCATCGACACTTAAATCCCCTTCATAAACTCTTGAAAACCAATAATCGACGATTTCAGGAATGGTCGTTTTTATTGCTGTTCTTTTGGTCATTTTATTCCTTTTTATTTCACCATCTTTAGTAAATTAGAAGCGTTAATTCGATGTTTTCCTTACTTAACGTTATATGAAACAGGTCGTCTGAAACCTTAGATTTCGGTTTCAGACGACCTTTGATAATGCTTTAGACAAGATTAGGATTGCACATTGATACCGGCGGTAACTGTCGTTTGTGCACTGTTGGCATTCAGGAAGGAAGCCGCCAACTCGCCGCAGCAGCCGCAACAAGTGGCAACGCCCAATTGAGCCTGCAAATCGCTCATGGTACTCGCGCCTGCAGCGATGGTTTCTTTGATGTCGTGGTCAGTAATGGCGTTGCAAATGCAAACAAACATGATGTGCTCCGTGTTTTCTTTCGCTCAGTATTGATAGTGTGTTTTATTCTTAAACGTAAATATAAATAAAAACAGTTTGCATTGCAAGATCGGTTCGAACGGTTTTATTTGGTAATTTTCTATTGATTTCCTTGTTTCGATTGATTCAATAGATTGGAACCACATTCTAAAAACAACAAAGCCGCGCACGTCATAACATTTCACAACAAATAAAAAAATACAGGCTGCGCAACGGCAAGCCTGTATTTTTTATCTTTTCATTTTGCAATACCGCTATTTCCCCTTCACATCAATCACCCACACTTCCGACTGCGAACCCAAGCGCAGCGGAATCCCCCAGAAACCGTAGCCGGAAGTAACAAAAAAGTGTCTTCCGCCGATTTCCTCGTAGCCGTAGGCAAGGCGGTAGAGGGTGCGCACAATCAGGTTTGCCGGCGCGATTTGACCGTTGTGTACATGGCCGGAAACTTGAACATCGATAGGCAGCGTGGCGTGTGTCTCGACTTCGGTCGGGCGGTGGTCCATCAGCAAAACAGGCTGGTCGGTATTGTGGTTTTCCAGCAACTGCGCGACAGACGGACGTTCGTGATCCAAGTCATCGTTGCGGCCGACGAGCAAGAAAGCATCTTGTTGCAACACTTGGTTGCCGAGTACGGTAATGCCTGCCGCTTCGAGGTCATGGCGGATACGCGCGCTGTCGCCGAACATATCGTGATTGCCCAAAGTCGCGTAAACACCCAGCGGCGCTTTCAGACGACCCAGATGCGGCTGCATATTCTCTTTGCGGTAGGCATCGACGTTGTCGTCCATCAAATCGCCCGGCAACAGGATTAAATCGACTTTTTCGCGGTTCATGATGTCCACCAGCTTATCCAGTTGCCGCGCGCCGAACAAAATCCCCAAGTGCAGGTCGCTTGCCATGCCGATACGCAGCGGTTTGTCCATTTTCTTATCGATCACGACGGTCTGATGACGGACGACGGGCGTATAGGCGTTGTACATCCCCAAACCGACCAACCCTAATACAAACAGCGGCGCAAACAAGCGCAGGCTGCGCGACAGCAACCGGCTTGCCACAAATTTGCGCAGCAGCAGGAACAGGACAAACGTCGCCAGTGCCGCATACATCACAAACAGCAGCAATACCATCCAAAACGCCATGATGCGGAACATAAAATGTCCCAATTCCAACAAAAGCCCAGTCAGCAGGCCGTTGGTCACGAAATACGATACCCCCATCAGCCAACGCCTACCCGCCTTGCCGATCACCGGCGCGAATAGCCATTGCAACGAACGCCCCAGCCCGAACGTGAAAAGCTGGAGCAATACAATCATAATCAAAAACATCGTGCCGAACATAAAGCGAACCTGTTGAAAATCAAAAAACAAACGGCGGATTCTATCATATCCGCCCTTTCAGACGAGGTCGTCTGAAAACCTTAAGTGCTATAATACCGCCTGAAAAATCCAATAAACTGAAAAGGAAACACAATGCCCCGCCCACAAACCGCCATCATCCCCGATCACGCCCAAGCCGGCATATTTATCGAAGCCGACATCCGCGACGGTCGCTACGATGACATCAAAACCGCCTGCCGAAGCTCGCTTGAAGCTTTGGCGAAGCTGAAAACCCGCTTTCCCGAAGATATTTTAGGCATGACCATCGCCTTCGGCAGCGACGCATGGAAAGCATTCGGACACGCAGAAGAAGGCAGCGAAATCAAACCCTTCCCCGTCATGGGCAACGGTCTTGCCCCCTCAACCCAACACGATATTTACATCCACATCCAAGCCTACCGCCAAAACGCCGCCTTCGCGCTCGCCCAATCCGTCTTTGCCGCGTTCGGCGACAGCATCAGCATCGCCACTGAGGAACACGGCTTGCGCCTGTATGAAGACCGCGGATTGGACGGCTTTGTCGATGGCACTGAAAACCCGCAAGGCGATGAAAACGTCCGCGATGTCGCCATTATCCCCGAAGGCCGACCCGATGCCGGCGGCAGCTACGTCCTGTTGCAAAAATACCTGCACGACCTGAAAAAATGGGATGCCGTCCCCGTTGCCGAACAAGAAGCCAGCGTCGGCCGCAGCAAAGAAGCCAACGAAGAATTCAGCAAAGACGTCCGCCTGCCTGATTCGCATTTGGGCCGCGTCAACCTAAAAGAAAACGGCGTGGGTCTGAAAATCGTCCGCCGCAGCCTGCCCTTCGGCAAAATCAGCGGCGAACACGGCCTGATGTTTACCGCCTACTGCCACACCCTACACAACATCGAAGTACAGCTTTTACATATGTTCGGCGATGCCGACGGAAAAACCGACCTGCTGCTCAAGCATCTTTCCACCGCCGTTTCCGGCGCATATTACTACGCCCCTTCGGTCGAGCGTTTGCAAAATTTATAAAACCGCGTTGCCGATGTGAAATATTGAAGCCTTAAGACGAAAGGTCGTCTGAAAACTTGAGATTCAGGTTTTCAGACGACCTTTTTCATGACGTTTGTAGGAAATTCAATTATTATCCTCATCTGATTTCAAAACTAATAATAAAAAGGGAAACAGTTTTGCTGAAATATTATGGATTGCCGTTTTGGGCAGTCGGCGTCATTGCCTCGTTCGCTTTGCCGTCCGTACCGCATTGGGCTGTGTGGCTGGCGGCGGCATTGGTTTTGCTGGCGGCTTCGCGGCGGTTTGCGGTGGCGGGAATGATGCTGTGCGTCCTATTCGGCGCAGCTTACGGTGTGTTTCGGACGGAAGCGGCTTTGTCGGCGCAATGGCCGTTGAACGGGGCTTCGGAGTCGGTGTTGACGGTTGAAGTCGCGGATATGCCGCGCGGCGACGGGCGGCGGGTGCAGTTTGCGGCGAAGGCGTGGACAGAGGATGGGCGGCAGTTTGATTTATTGCTGTCGGATTATCAGAAACGCGATTGGGCGGTGGGCAGCCGCTGGAAAGTGTCGGCACGGCTCAAGCCGGTTATCGGCGAAGTGAACCTGCGCGGGCTGAACCGCGAGGCTTGGGCATTGGCAAACGGTTTGGATGGCGCGGGTACGCTGGGCAAAGGCAGGAGCTTGGTTCGCGAGGGCGGCGGTGTCGGCTTGGCGGTGTGGCGTGATGCGGTCAGCCGCCGTTGGCAGGCTGTCGGGGCGATAAGTCTGGATTTTTCGGACGGTATCGGTCTGATGCGGGCTTTGAGCATAGGCGAACAATCGGCGTTGAGGCCCGAACTGTGGCAGGCGTTCCGACCTTTGGGTTTGACGCACTTGGTCAGTATTTCGGGGCTGCACGTTACGATGGTGGCGGTGTTGGCTGGTTGGCTGGTCAAACTGATTTTCAGACGACTGCCTTGGATACCGGCAAAACCGCGCGTGTGGATTTTGGCGGGCGGCGCGGCAGGGGCTTTGTTTTATGCGCTGCTGGCGGGCTTTTCCGTACCGACGCAGCGCAGCGTTTTGATGTTGGCGGCGTTTGCCTGGGCTTGGTGGCGCGGCAGTCTGTCTTCGGGCTGGACGGCGTGGTGGCAGGCTTTGGCGGTGGTGTTGCTGCTTGATCCATTGGCAGTTTTGGGTGTTGGCACTTGGCTGTCGTTCGGCTTGATTGCCGCCTTGATTTGGGCTTCGGCAGGTCGTCTGAAAGAATGCGGCTGGCGTTTGGCTGTACGCGGACAATGGGCGGCGACGGTGTTGTCGGTGGTATTGTTGGGCTATATTTTTGCGTCGTTGCCCATCATCAGCCCTTTGGTCAATGCGGCGATGATTCCTTGGTTTTCTTGGGTATTGACGCCTTTGGCGCTGCTGGGGTCGGTGTTGCCGTTCGCGCCTTTGCAATGGGCGGCAGCAGGTTTGGCGGAATACACTTTGCGCGGCTTGGTTTGGCTGGCGGAGGTGTCGCCTGAATTTGCCGTAGCCGCCGCGCCTGTGCCGCTGTTGGTTTTGGCTTTTGCAGCGGCTTTGCTGTGGCTGTTGCCGCGCGGTCTGGGTTTGCGGCCTTGGGCGTGTTTGGTGTTGGCTGGATTTGTGTTTTACCGCCCCAACCGCTTGGACGACGGGTTGGCGCGGATTACGGTGATGGATGCGGGACAGGGTTTGTCGGTGTTGGTACAGACGCGCGACCGCAACCTGCTGTTTGACACGGGTACGGCGCAGGCGGCGCAAACGGGTATCGTGCCAAGCCTGAACGCCATGGGCGTACGCCGTTTGGACACGCTGATTCTGTCGCATCACGACAGCGACCACGACGGCGGTTTGGACGCCGTTTCCGATATTGAAATCGGCGAAACGCTGGCGGGACAGCCTGAGTTTTATCCGAACGCAAAATTTTGCGCCGAAGCGCAATGGCAATGGGACGGCGTGGATTTCGAGTTATTGAGGTCGTCTGAAAACCCGGTCGGTGAAGACAATGACCGAAGCTGCGTCTTGCGCGTCGTTTCCGACGGACAGGCATTGCTGGTTACGGGCGATTTGGGCGTCAAAGGCGAAGCGGGGCTGGTAGAACGCTACGGCAGCTCGCTGTACAGCCAGATTTTGATATTGGGACACCACGGCAGCAATACGGCTTCATCCGGCGGCTTCCTGAACACGGTCTCCCCCAAATACGCCGTCGCTTCCAGCGGCTACGCCAACGCCTACAAACACCCCACTCCCGCCGTCCAAAACCGCGTCCGCGCACACGGCGCGACTTTGTTGCGGACGGATTTGTCGGGTACATTAGTGTTTGAGTTGGGCAGTAATGAAATCTTTAAAGGTCGTCTGAAAAGGGATAAGTTTTATTGGCAGAAAAAGCCGTTTGAGTAAATGTGTTTGCTGTATGGAAAAATTGGCTTTTCAGACGACCCCAAAGCCTCTATGCCGCAAAAATATAGTTATCCTTGCTTTATGTGAATCCAGTTGTGGATATATCGGATTAACGGTTGATACTAAAAGGGAAAATAAGACTGCCCAAAAAACAGGCAGGGGTAAAATAGAGATTTCAGACGACCTTCATCACGCGTTTGTGCATTATCCGTCTTCATTTACCGTCGCCCAAATGGCGGCGGTAAAACCGGTCGATATCCGCTATCGCCTTTTCATCATTCGGCCTCAAATCGATTTTCAAATCGGCAAGCCGTATCAGCATCAGGTCTTCTTGTTCCGCCACCGCACAGCTGACTTCCCCGCTGCTGCGCAGATGCGCGATGAGTTCGCCCAACTGCCGCAGGGCGTTTGCGTAGGCGGCGCTTTGTTTGTCTTCTGCCATATGGATTCCGTTACTCATAGACAATAAAAAATGGCGGGGAATCAATCCCGCCATTATTCTACGGCATAAGCCGCACGTTTAATTAAGCAGCCTGAATGTTAGCAGCTTGTTTGCCTTTAGGGCCGGTGGTTACGTCGAAAGACACGC
>CAJZEA010000094.1:0-6704 GCA_915066515.1 uncultured Neisseria sp.
AGACCCGTTATGTGGTCGAACAAAGCTTCGGTACGCTGCACCGTAAATTCCGCTACGCCCGGGCAGCCTATTTTGGTCTGTGTAAAGTGAGTGCGCAAAGCCATCTGAAGGCGATGTGTTTGAACCTGTTGAAAGCGGCTAACAGGCTAAGTGTGCCTGTTGCAGCCTAAAAGGCGACCCGGATGCCTGATTATGGGGCGTCCGGGGAGGATTAAGGGGGTATTTGGGTAAAATCAGTGGATATTTGAAACAAAAACAGCCGAAAATCTTTGTTTAGGTTTCGGCTGTCGGGGGAAAAGGAATTTTGCAAAGGTCTCCGTCTGAAACTGTATTTTTCAGTTTCAGACGACCTTTGGTTTCAGAAAAACATAGGGCGATACGGTATCACTATGCCTTAAACTTCAAGCCTTAACGCCAGTAGCGCCACCAAGGCATATCGTTCGGCTGCCATTGGTGTTGCAGGAACGGGCTTTGCGGGAAGTTGGTTTCCAAGACGCGGCGGGTGTCGGCGGCGAGTTGGGGTTTGTCCAGTTTTTTGTAAGCCAGCTCCATCATGGCGAGCGATTCTTCGACGTAGCGGGTATTTTGGTAACGCTCGACGATTTTTTGGGCGCGGTTGACTGCGGCGAGGTAGGCGCCGCGTTTCATGTAGTAGCGGGCAACGGAGATTTCGTTACCGCCCAATGCGTCCACCAGTTTTGCCATGCGCTCGGTGGCGTCGGCGGCGTATTTGCTCTCCGGATAGCGTTGTACCAATTCGGCAAATGCTTGGTATGCGCTGCGGTTGGCTTTAGGGTCGCGGTCGGACCAGTCTTGAGAGGCGAGTTTGTTGAGGAAGGATTGGTCTTCGTTGAACAAAACCAAGCCTTTGAGGTAAAGCGCGTAATCCATATTCGGATGTTGCGGGTGATGGCGCTGGAAGCGGTCGATGGCGGCGAGGGCTTTTTCAGGCTCGTCGTCTTTGTAATAGGCGTATGCGGTGTCCAGTTGCGCCTGTTGCGCGTAGCGGCCGTTGGGGAAGCGGGATTCTAAAATTTCGTATAACTTGATGGCTCGCGTATAATTGCTGCTGTTCAACTCGTCATGCGCTTCGGCATAGAGTTTTTCTACGTTCCAATCTTGTGTGATTTGCGCGTCTTTATCGACCGTACCTTTATTGCTTGCACAGGCACCGAGTGCCAGACTTAACGAAACTACTAAAAGAATTTTTTTCATGCAGAATACTTCCTTTGATAATGAAGCCGATTATAGCGACGATTTAGACTTTACGTCAGCCCCCGAAGCAGAAAGTTGTGTTAATTTGACTGTTCCACTGGAGCTTGCGGGCGGGCGACTGGATGCTGTGTTGGCAAAGCTCATGCCTGATTATTCGCGCAGCCGCCTGACATCGTGGATTAAAGAAGGCGCGGTTATTGTAAACGATAAGCCTGCCCAACCCAAAGACAAAATGATAGGCGGAGAATCCGTCAGCGTAACGGTACGTCCGAGCGAAGAGAATCTCGCGTTCAAACCCGAAGCGATGGATTTGGATATTGTGTACGAAGACGATACCGTCATTGTCGTCAACAAACCTGCCGGACTAGTCGTCCACCCCGCCGCAGGCAACTGGACGGGGACGCTGCTCAACGGCCTGCTGGCGCATTGTTCCGAATTGAGCCAGATTCCGCGCGCGGGCATTGTCCACAGGCTAGACAAAGAAACCAGCGGTCTGATGGTAGTCGCCAAAACACTGCCTGCGCAAAATTCCCTCGTGCAACAGCTTCAAGAACGTACGGTCAAACGCATCTACCGCGCCGTCGCCAACGGTATCGTCCCCTTTGACGGCAAAATCGAAACCCAAATCGGACGCGATCCGCACAACCGCCTGAAAATGGCGGTCGTCAAATTCGGCGGCAAACCTGCCGTGACCCACGTCAAAGTGTTGGAGCGCTATCTTGCCCACAGCTACATCGAATGCTCGCTCGAAACAGGCAGGACGCATCAAATCCGCGTCCATATGCGCGAAGCCAACCACCCGCTTGCCGCCGACCCCGTTTACGGCAACCTGCGCCATCCGTGCAGCGAACCGGTAAAAGAAGCCGTTAAAAGTCTGGGCGCGCGTCAGGCTTTGCACGCCTACCGCTTAAGTTTCGTCCATCCGAAAACCGGCGAAACCGTCTCTTTTGAAGCCCCGATTCCCGACGATATTTACCACCTGCTCTCCGTCCTGCGCCTCGAAGCAGGCTTGGATTCGTCTTTGAGCAACGAAGAAGAATGGCAGGACAAACTCGGCACGGATGACGATGATGATTGGAACGAAGACGACTACGACGTCGAAGTGGTTTATGTGAGGGATTAAGATGTCTTCTTCAGATTTGGTAAATCTTGCACAAATGGACGGTAAAATGCAGTGGCTGGCGGGTTACGGCAATTTGTCGTCTGAAAAAGCATACCGACTTGCCACTAGAGCTGCCATCGTTTCCATGATTGCGCTGCCCGTATGGGTGGGTATATTGATTATGGAGGATATGGAGATTCTGAACATAGGCTCCGGTTTCTTCTTCCTGTCATTTCTTTTGATAATGATTTTGCCCTTCCCGTATTTGTCTCTATCATCCAAAAAAAGAGCATTGGAAAAATTGCAAGATGAGTCTTGGCGATACGACCCTGTCAAACGTGTCCTGACGCATTGGGAAGGTAGAGAAATCGTTATGGAATATTCTCTTTCTGAACATGACCACTTATCGGTAATCAGATGGAGAAGCAAGGGCTACGGAGAATTTTTTACACTGGAATATCGCCGTCCGTATCCCGCACCATACGTTCAAATTTTGACTTTTATTTATAGCAAGCCGTCGGACAAAAAAGATTTTGCGGCTGCAGCACAAAATATTGCGAAACAGATGAATCTGCCGTTAGATGAAAGCGATCTGTACAACTAGCATGAACAGGTTTTTTATGCGAATATCACATTTCAATATATCGAGAGTTCAAATGAAAACAAATAACTTAGGAGATGATGATGAGTCATAAGGAGCAAATTTGGAGAGATGCTTTTAGATTAGACGATTTATCTGAAATTGACGGGAATTTTTTATTGGCAATTGCCGCTGCAAAAAAGGAATTTGATGGTTATTCGCAAGGTAAATGGGATCTGAAAAACTATATTATTTGGTTAAGAATTTCCGAAAATAGAGAATTTGTTAGTATCAGTTTTATTCCAAAAACAGATGAAATGGTAGGCGGGATATTTTTTGAAATTCCTTATAGAGGACTATATAAATATGGTCGGGGTTATGAGTTTTATTACCGACTGGAAGATACGGAATTATTGGAAGTAGTGGGGATGCGTTAATACGCAACTGTATTATTTAAATGACCTTGATTACTTCCTAAGGCAGATGGGAATATTCAGGCGATACGTTTAAAAAAGCTTACTTGCCATACTGAATGGTCAATTTAAAGTAGAGGATTTAGGTGCCGGCATGAGTTATCAGGAAAAAGTTTGGAGAGATGCTTTTATATCTGATTATTTATTTAGATTAGATGGAAGTTTGTTATTGGCAATGGTTGCGGCTAAAAAAGAATTTGATCGTTATTTGCAGAATCAATCGGATTTGAGGAACTATACCATTTGGTTCAATATTTCCGAGAATAAAGAATTTGCCTGTATCAGTTTCCTGCCCAATCAAGGAGAAGATAAGCATGGTCGGGGTTATGACCTTTATTACCGATTGGAAAACACAGAATTATTGGAAGTCGTAGAGATGCGTTAATACGAAGCCGATAGACGCATTCCTTTCAGACCTTTCCTTACTTAGATAAAAACATGAAAACCATCACAGAAACCTTAAACCTCGCTCCGCAAGGCAAAAATTTCCTGACTGCCGACTGGCCTGCGCCCTCCAACGTGAAAACCCTGATTACCACCCGCAACGGCGGCGTGAGCCAAGGCGTGTATCAAAGTTTGAACCTCGGTTCGCACGTCGGCGATGATCCTGATGCCGTGCGCCGCAACCGTGAAATCGTGCAGGAACAGGTTGGGCTGCCTGTTGCCTACCTCAATCAAATCCACAGCACCATCGTCGTCAACGTTGCCGACGCATTGGGCAACACGCCCGACGCAGACGCTTCGGTGGACAACACAGGCAAAGCCGCCTGCGCCGCGATGACTGCCGACTGCCTGCCTGTCTTGTTCTGCGATAAAGCCGGTACGGTCGTCGCTGCCGCACACGCCGGCTGGCGCGGTTTGGCGGGCGGCGTATTGCAAAACACCATAGCTGCGATGAATGTCGCGCCCGTCGAAATCATGGCATATCTCGGCCCTGCCATCGGCGCGGACGCGTTCGAAGTCGGACAAGACGTATTCGACGCATTTTGTACGCCCATGCCCGAAGCGGCGGACGCATTCGAAGACATCGGCGGCGGTAAATATCTTGCCGACATCTACGCACTGGCACGTTTGGTTCTGCGCCGCGAAGGGGTCGACATGATTTACGGCGGCACACACTGCACCGTCTTGGAACGCGACACTTTCTTCTCTTACCGCCGCGACGGACAAACCGGCCGCATGGCCAGCCTGATTTGGTTGGCGGAATAATGCGCGGCAAGCTGTGTATCCGATATTTGACTGAAAAAAGCCGTTGTTAAACGTATCGGTTCCAATATCGTTAAGGTCGTCTGAAAATATCGGTTTCCTCAATTTCAGGAACGGTTTTCAGACGACCTTTGTTCGTTGTATCCTTTAGGTAAATCAGGCGGTATTTGTCATTGCATATGCGATATTGAGGTCGTCTGAAAACGAGTAGGACGGTTTTTCAGACTACCTTTTCAGGATAATCGACTACGCTTGAATCTTGTTTATCAACAATTGTATTTTGAAAATTTGGAGAGAATAATGAAATCAGTCGTACTTTGGGGTTCTATTTTACTGTTGTCGGCGTGTGGCTCGATGCAGAGTCAGGTTGTGAAGAAAAACGTTTCTTTCGATCCGGGCAGTCAGGCACAAATCCGCTCATATGGTTCATATGGTTCGGATTTGATCCGCATCTATCCTGAAACGGACTGCGCAAAATGGGAGGGAACAAAACGGAATGCGGTAAACCGTCGTTTTGTCAACGGATTGCCGCGTAAGGTTAGGAATATTTCGATAGGTATTCCGCCTACCGAGTTGAGCCGTAAAACGGAAAAAGACACCGGATTCGTTTTCCGTGATTCTTATCGCGAGATGGTCGTATCGGCGGATCAGCCTGTGGTTTTGGACGGTGCATTTTCGTCTCAAACGAGAAATTACCATTATAGTTGTCGAGTTGCCGCTTCTTTCACACCTAAGGCAGGCGAGGCTTATGAAGTCCGCTATCTGTCAGAGGAAGATGGATGCGACATTGAGGTTTACCATATCGGTCATGAGGAAAAAGACGGTGTCCGCCAAACCAAAAAACTTACTGCAAACTATTGCGCAAGACCGGGAACAAGCTTTTAAAGATGTGGTACGAGAGGTTTAACTTTTTTACTTAAAGTTCGGCTGAGGTTTATTAAGGATCAAAAATGTGTGGTCATGAAATTAGCAGTGTCAGTGATTTGCTTGAAATTTTAAAAGAGATTGGAGAGCCTGAGCAGGGGCATACCCGTTTTTTCCGAGGGCAGGCGGATGTACAGTGGCGTATGTTGCCGGGCATTTATCGGGAAGGCTGTGAGTATTTAATCGAAAATGAACATAAAATTATTAAAGACACGTTTACTAATTGCCCCGATGACTTTTCCCCTGACGATACTTTATTTGAAAAATTAGTAAAGTTGCAGCACTACGGATATGCGACACGCTTACTGGATTTAACTGCTAATGCGTTGGTTGCCTTGTACTTTGCAGCATGGAATAAAGAGCATCATGATAAAGATGGGGAGTTGATTATTTTAGATATTCCCGATGAGGAAGTGAAATATGGAGATAGTGATACAGTAGCGGTTTTGTCGGCGCTTTCATTGCAGCCAGAAACTTTTGATTTACATAAATGTTTGCAGGATACTAAATTTCCAGCTCAGATTAAGTATATAGAAGATTTTTTTAAAAAAGATGTTCTTAGATCTTATAGAAAAAAAATTGAAACAAAAAATCATAAAGATGAAATTATTGAGGACTTACTATTTTGCTTAAAAGAGATGGAAAATACGAAATATAGTGATTTAGAAAAAATTGCATTTAATGAGCAAAAAGAAATTGCTGCGTTGATTCACGATATACGGACAGACAAACCTAGCTTTCGTCCAGTTATTGAATTTTCTGACTTTGTTCGTGTTCTCTGTGTCCGTGCCAAATTCAACAATACCCGCATTTCTCGCCAGCAAGGTTGTTTTCTACTATTTGGTATCAGCAATAATAAGTTGAGACCTGCATCTATACCAGACGGATGGCAGCGTAAAGCGAAAAATGGTCAGAAATTTATTATCAGAAATAAAGAATCTATTATGGAGGAATTGAGATTTTTTGGTATCAGCAAAAAAACTTTGTTTCCGGAATTGGAATCTCAAGCAGAAGAAATTATGTCTCAATACAAACCTAAAAAGCATGGAGAAAATTGTTGAGATAAGTTTCAACTGACAGTTTTGCAATGATTTTTACTAAATAATAGGTAAGGTCGTCTGAAAATATCATCCAGCAAAAAAGGCCACATCATGAACACCGTTTCCATCCAAAACCTTTCCCACCGCTACGGCAAGACCCTTGC
>CAJZEA010000095.1:0-6703 GCA_915066515.1 uncultured Neisseria sp.
ACACCGTCTATTGCGAAGCATCGGGCGGCATCGGCTTCGACCGCCTGAAACGCGTAGCACAAACCGGCGTAGACGGCATCGCCCTCGGCTATCTGACCCACAGCAGCCGCTCGTTGGACATAGGTTTGGATTTCATGGCGTAAATTTTGCCGAAGACAGCGGCGCAGAAAGAAATCCATTCAAAAACGCCCGTTTCGTCATTCCCGCACAGGCGGGGTAAAGATGACGAAACGGGCGTTTTCTGGAGTGGATTAAAATTGCAATGATAAGGCGTTGCCAACGCCCTTATGGACTTTAGCTAAATTACTTTATTTTCGACACGCACCTTACCGCTTGTCGTCATTCCTGCCCCCGCCTGCGCAAGGACAGGCTACGGCGGGAATCCATTTTTGAAATTCAGAAACTGTTTTTCAAATCAAGGTTTCACAAGTTTTACAATGGATTCCCGCCTGCGCGGGAATGACGGAAAAAGTATTAAAAACTGGGAAGATAGGCGATATATGTGATACAGCAAACAAGATTACAGTTGCACAAAGGTCGTCTGAAAACCCGTCACACGGTTTTCAGACGACCTCAAAATCGGATACCTGCCTATTCGCTTTCAACCTTCTCTTTCTTGCGGCAAGCGATTAAAGATTCGCCGTCGGTGATGCTCATGGCTGTTTGGTTGATCTCGAGGATTTGGTAATCGGTGGATTTGAAACTTTTCTTCGCGGCCATTTGTTCACTGAATTTCATATAAGAACGGTCTGTTTCGCGGCCTTTGGTGGTTTTTAAGTCCTTGACGTCAAACAAACGTTCCGAGCCTGCGCTTTCAAAAGTCATGACGATATGCCTGTCGTCTTTGATGCGCCAGAAGCCGTTGTACCATTCCCGATAACGCAAGGGCGCGGCGTCGTTCAGGTTTTCTTCTTTCCACTCAATCTCGATATAGCCTGCCCATAAATGCGCCGGCAGTTTGTCCTTTTGCTGAAACTCAATAAATTTAGGCGCAAACGAATGGATATCGCGTTGCGCTTTCAATTCGCAGTCCCATGCCCCGAAAAGCTGCTCTTCCTGCTTTTGCAGGGAGACTTCGAATTTCGCGGCAGGCGGCGTATGCGTTCCGCAGGCAGTCAGAAGCAATAAAGACAAAAATAAGGGTTTTATCGGTTTCATCTCCGTTCCTCGTTCTCTAAATAACTTACTTATCCAATTCATCTACTCACGATTCAAACCACCCGACAGGTCGTCTGAAAAACATATCTCAGGTTTTCAGACGACCTCAATCCAGATCGCTTTCGGGCAATTCTGCCGAACCCATGCGGCGCAGGATGATGTTGGTTTTGTTGCGCAGGCGCTTGCTTTTCGGGTTGTCGGCGTAAAACAGCGGCGCGGGGACGCGGGCGGCGAGTTTGGCGGCCTGCTGTTTGGTCAGGTTGGCGGCGGGTCTTTTATAGAAATACTGGGACGCGGCTTCTGCACCGAATACGCCGTAGTGCCATTCGATGGCGTTCAGATACAGCTCGAAAATGCGGTCTTTGTCGGTAACGGCTTCCATCATCGCGGTAATCGCGGCTTCTTCGCCTTTGCGGATATAGCTGCGGCTTTCGTTCAAAAACAGGTTTTTGGCAAGCTGTTGGCTGATGGTCGAGCCGCCTGCTTTGACTTCGCCGCTTTGTTTGTTGCGCTTGATGGCGTATTGGATGCCGCCCCAGTCGAAGCCGCCGTGTTCGGCGAATTTGGCGTCTTCGGAGGCAATCAGGGCTTTTTTCAGATTAACCGAAATGCGGTCGTAAGGCACCCAGCGGTAATCGAGTGCGACATCTTTGCCTTCGTTTTGAAACTGCCGCATCCGCATCGCCATGAAGGCGGTTTTATTCGGCGCGACGGCGCGGTAAGTGATGATGTTGCCGTACACATAAGCGTTGAAAAAGATAAATGCGCCCAAAGGCAGGGCAATCAGCCATTTGATAATGCGGAACATTTTATAACTCTCTCATATATTGGACGACGGGCAGGACATCGGGCGCAAAGCCGCGCCAGAGACGGTAGGAAGCTGCTGCCTGCCCGACCAGCATACCCAATCCGTCGGCGGTTTGTTTTGCGTCTGATTGGCGGGCAAACGCTAAAAACGGCTCTGCCGCTTCGCCGTAAACCATATCGTAAGCCAAGGTGCAATGTTCAAAGACTTTGGGTGATACGGCGGGAAGCTGTCCGCTTAAGCCGCCGGATGTACCGTTGATGATGATGTCGAAGCCGCCTTCCAGTTCATCCAAAGGGACGGCATCTATATCGAAATGCGCCGCCATTTCCGCCGCTTTGGCATGGGTTCGGTTGGCGATAACGATGCGCGCGGGGCGGTATTCCTTCAACACGGGAATCACGCCGCGTACCGCGCCGCCCGCGCCGAGCAGCAAAACGGTTTTACCCGACATTTCCACGCCCAGCCTCTTTGAAATATCGTCCGTCAGTCCGAGTCCGTCGGTATTGTCGCCGCGTATTTTACCGTTTTCCAGCAAAATCAGCGTATTGACCGCACCTGCCGCCAAAGCGCGTTCGGAATGTTCGTCCGACAAGGCAAACGCTTCCTGCTTGAACGGCACGGTAACATTCGCCCCGCGCCCGCCGTCGGCAAAAAACGCTTCGACCGCCTGCGCGAAACCGTCGATGTCAGCGCAAATGCGTTCGTATTCAATGTCAACGCCTTCCTGAAGGGCAAATTGTTGATGAATCTGCGGCGACTTGCTGTGGGCGACGGGATTGCCGAAAACGGCGTAGCGGGGGAGGGCGGTCATGGTCGTGTTCCAAAAGACGGGAAGGCTATTTTATAACGGCGGCGTACAGATGGAAACGATGCCGTCTGAAACGGTTGTCAGGTAGCATGGCGGAATGTTTGTTTCTTGAAAAAAAAGTCGTTTTTTTTTGTTATAATTTAACTTTATTTTGTTGACAAGGACGAAAGGGTCGGACATGAAAAAGATGTTGTGCTTGGCAGTATTTGCATTAGGGTTGGCAATGCCGGCGGTGGCGGCGGATTGGGTGTGGGTAGAGATTGACAGTGACAATAATACCACGTTTGGTGATGCAGACAGCCGTACGGGCAATAGAGCATGGTTTGAAATAAGGCTCGCCAAGCCGCAAAAGAATGGCAATGGAAAATTTTATAATACAGTGAGAGCGTTGGAAGAAATGGATTGCAGTGGTAAACGTCATAGGGCTTTGACGGCAACGAGGTATTCCAAATCGGGAAAATCTATCGACTCTGAGACACGATCCTATGCCGAATGGGATTATGTTATTCCCGGTACGGCTGGAGAGAGTGCGTACAAATTTGTCTGCAACCGCTATCCCCGCTGACCGTTTTCAAACCAAACAACAGATGCCGTCTGAACTGCTTTCAGACGGCATCTGTTTTATCGGCATTCGGACAAAAGGGCGGGCATTCAGCCTGGGGATAGACAAACCGAAGCATATTGTTGACAATCTTGCCGTCTGAAACTATATTTTACAGCTTGAAATTTGACGCAGGGCGAGTTTCAGACGGCATGGACGTGGTAGAATCGTGCCGACTTTGCGTCAAGCCGCCGCGTTCCGCATATTTTGCTATTTCCCTTTTCCAGGAGCTGAAAAATGTCTATTAAAAACGCCGTAAAATTGATTGAAGAAAGCGAAGCCCGCTTTGTCGATTTACGCTTTACCGATACCAAAGGCAAGCAGCACCACTTCACCGTCCCCGCCCGCATCGTCCTCGACGACCCCGAAGAGTGGTTTGAAAACGGTCAGGCGTTTGACGGCTCGTCCATCGGCGGCTGGAAAGGCATTCAGGCATCCGACATGCAGTTGCGCCCCGACCCCGCAACTGCCTTCATTGACCCCTTCTACGACGACACCACCGTCGTCCTCACCTGCGACGTCATCGACCCCGCCGACGGTCAAGGTTACGACCGCGACCCGCGCTCCATCGCCCGCCGCGCCGAAGCCTACCTCAAATCCTCCGGCATCGGCGACACCGCCTACTTCGGCCCCGAACCCGAATTCTTCGTCTTCGACGGCGTAGAGTTTGAAACCGACATGCACAAAACCCGTTACGAAATCACGTCTGAAAGCGGCGCATGGGCAAGCGGGCTGCACATGGACGGTCAAAACACCGGCCACCGTCCCGCCGTCAAAGGCGGCTACGCCCCCGTCGCCCCGATTGATGCCGGACAAGACCTGCGCTCTGCCATGGTGAACATTTTGGAAGAACTCGGCATCGAAGTCGAAGTCCACCACGCCGAAGTCGGCACCGGCAGCCAAATGGAAATCGGCACGCGCTTCGCGACTTTGGTCAAACGCGCCGACCAAACCCAAGACATGAAATACGTCATCCAAAACGTTGCCCACAACTTCGGCAAAACCGCCACCTTCATGCCTAAACCCATCATGGGCGACAACGGCAGCGGCATGCACGTCCACCAATCCATCTGGAAAGACGGTCAAAACCTGTTCGCAGGCGACGGTTACGCCGGCTTGAGCGACACCGCACTCTACTACATCGGCGGCATCATCAAACACGCCAAAGCCCTGAACGCGATTACCAATCCGTCCACCAACTCTTACAAACGCCTCGTACCGCACTTCGAAGCACCGACCAAACTCGCCTACTCTGCCAAAAACCGTTCCGCGTCCATCCGCATCCCGTCCGTGAACAGCAGCAAGGCACGCCGCATCGAAGCGCGTTTCCCCGACCCGACCGCCAACCCATACTTGGCGTTCGCCGCCCTGCTGATGGCGGGTTTGGACGGCATTCAAAACAAAATCCACCCGGGCGACCCTGCCGATAAAAACCTCTACGACCTGCCGCCGGAAGAAGACGCACTCGTCCCAACCGTCTGCGCCTCTTTGGAAGAAGCCCTCACCGCGCTCAAAGCCGACCACGAATTCCTGCTGCGCGGCGGCGTGTTCAGCAAAGACTGGATCGACAGCTATATCGCCTTCAAAGAAGAAGACGTACGCCGCATCCGCATGGCGCCGCATCCTTTGGAATTTGAAATGTATTACAGCCTGTAATCCGCATTTCCTGTCGGACTAAATGAAAGGTCGTCTGAAAACCTTGAAACAAGGTTTTCAGACGACCTTTTTTATCGCTCAAAGCAAACTGTCAGAACGTTTTGCTGAATTCGACAAACATTCTGGTTTTGCCGTATTCGTAGTATTTGTCGTTGCTCCATGTTTTGTGGTGGGCGACGGTCAGGCGCGGGGTAATGCCTTTGAAGTGGAAAGCGCGGTGCCACACGGCGAGCGAAATATCCGCTTCTTTATCGCGGCGGTTTTCCTGACCGCTCAAAAGGCTGGGCGTTTGATAACGGCGTTGCGCCGCACTCAGCCGCAACATGGTGGACAGCCCTTTGCCCCATTCCTGCCCCCATACGGTACGGAGGCTGTAACGGTCGAAGCTGTCGCTTTTATCTTCTTTATTCCGTTCCTGATAGATATCGAAACCGCCGACCCAATATTGGCGGGCGTTTCGGTAATAGACGACGGAATTGCTCAACAGGCGGCTGTTGCTGTCGGATTTGGCGCGGCGGGTGTTTTTCAGACGACCCATTTCAACGGCGCTCAAGGTTTGCAGCTTAGGCTGCCACCAGCGGTTGACGTGCAGGCGCGCACCGCTGGAGTAGGTGTACGGGTCGTTGCCGTAAAAGCGGCGTTCGTGGAACGGGGTCAAGCCGATGTCGTTGCGCTGGTCGGCGTAGCCTGCGCCTACCGAAAAGCGGGTGGTCACGTCGTTATACTTGGTTTGTTCGGGATAAATTTTGCCGTAATTGTCCGCGCCTGCCGTAACGTACCAGCCTTTGGGCAGCGACCATTTTTTCTCTGCACCGAGTTGGTAGTTGATGGCGGTGGCGTCGATAGGCTCGGGGAAGGTCCAGTTGCCGTATGTGCGGCGGCTGGGGGCTTGGTTGATGTTTTGTTCGCGGGTAACGCTCAAGCCGGCGTTGAATTTCCACGAATCGCGCTCGCGCAATGCTTTGCGGTAGGATTCGATGCCTTTGACGAGCGGCTCGGGCAGGTTGGCTTCTGTTTTGAGTTTGTCGAACTGGTCGGCGGCGGCTTCGTTTTGCTTGTCTTCAAACAAAGCGGTGGCAAGCTGCCAGCGGACGACGGGGGCATCAGGGTTTTCAGCGATAAATTGACGGTAATACCCGATGGCTTCTTTCATTTTGCCTTCGTCTTGGGCAACCAAGCCGTGCGCGTAAAGCGCCATGTTTTTATCGTGTCCCGGCCATTGTTCGTAAATCGGCAGGACGACTTTGATGCCCGCGATGTTGCGCGACACAACGGCGGAATACATGGCGCGGGAAAGCAATTGGGGATTGTCGAGCAGGGTTTTGGCATCGACGTTGACGACTTTTTCAGACGACGTTTCGGCGGCAGGTTTGGCCGCTGCTTCTTCGACAGGGGCAGGTTCTGCCGTTTTGACCTGCAACTCGGGGGCAGGCTGGTTTTGAGGCTCGGACGGCACGTCGGCGGCTTCTGCTGCGGACACGGCGAGCAGGGAGAGGAGTAAGAGTGTTTTCATGATTTCGTAAGACGTTTGGGTTGCAATGGTGCATGAATCTGCGTTTTTTATTTGAGGCGAAACCATATCGGGCATTTTGGTGCTTTCGGGCATGGTTTTGCTTTATATAGTGGATTAACTTTAAACCAGTACGGCGTTGCCTCGCCTTGCCGTACTATC
>CAJZEA010000096.1:0-6565 GCA_915066515.1 uncultured Neisseria sp.
TAAATCAGGACAAGGCGAGGCAACGCCGTACTGGTTTAAAGTTAATCCACTATATAATAGGGTCTCCACCCAACCCCATATTTCGGAGAAACCCGCCCAGCGAAAGGACATCCCATGACCGCCCTGCAAACCATCGCCGAACACCTGACCCGACACCGCCAAACCGTCACCTGCGCCGAATCCTGCACCGGCGGTCTGTTGGCGGGCGCGTTCACCAGCATTGCAGGCAGCTCGCAATGGTTTCATCAAAGTTTCGTCACTTACAGCAACCAAGCCAAAGAAGAGCGCCTCGGCGTCATGCCCGACACGCTGCTGCAACACGGCGCGGTCAGCCGCGAGACTGTTTACGAAATGGCGCGCGGCGCGAAAGCCGTCGCCCAAGCCGACTACGCCCTCAGTATTTCCGGCATCGCAGGCCCGGGCGGCGGCAGCGCGGCAAAACCTGTCGGCACGGTTTGGTTCGGTTTGTCCACGCCGACCGAATCATTGGAACAGATGCAAGTCTTCAGCGGCGACCGCGAAGCCGTCAGAACACAGGCCGTCGAGTTTGCTCTGAATTTTTTGGCAAAACATTTGGTGTAAGAAAACACCTCGTTGTTTACACAACAGGTTGAGAAAAATAAACCTGTAAAAACTCAAAAGGCATATCGTCCTTCAAGTTCTTATGCGGCTTTACCGGTTTATAAAAATTTATAAAGCGGTACAACTCCTTTTGCCGGTATTCCGAATCCCTAAATAGAAGCTTATCATGTCACGTTTATATCAAGGTGCGGATCACCCGTTCCGCCTTACCGTTTGCAGTGGGCAATATGGGTAACAATTGGTCGATGTTGTTTTACAGACAGGCAACTGAAAACGGATGCAACGCATTGCCACGATATTCCATACCATATGAGCTAGGATTTCTTACACTTGAGGTTTGCTAAGAACAATTAGAGATGAGATTTAGGCGGATAAATTTGCAAATCTAAAGAACACCATCCACATACTAAATCCATTATTTCTAGAATGTAGTCCTCTTCACTTTCTGTTTTTATATCAGAACGAAGATTTTCCAGAAATAAATATAATTCATCTTGAGATACATCCTTATTTTTCAGTTTAATTAGATGTTTTTTTATATCTAATAAAGATTTTTCCTGATTCTTTACTAATTCTAATAATATTTTTTTATCATTACTATTAAACGTCATTACATCCAACTTTCCTAAATTTATATCGGTGGGATTTTTGTAACATCTAGCCTGAGATCTTTGGCTTTTGAAAATCCGACGTGTGCGGTTTCCACATACCACATAAAAAAGCAGGGATGCCATCACGCACCCCTGTTTTTTATTTTCAGACGACCTTAAAACCTTGTACCCAAGCTGATGTGCCAACGGAGTTTTTTGTCTTGGTGTCCGTAGGCGACGTCGAAGGAGAACGGGGCGACGGGGCTGAACCAGCGCACGCCGAGGCCGGTACCGTGTTTCATGCTCATGCGTTTGAAGTTGCCTGCGGCATCGCCGACATCGTGGAAGACGGCGCCGGATACGCTTTTGGTAATCGGGAATTGGTATTCGAGGCTGCCGACCAGTAATGCCCTATCGGGGAGGACGGAATTGTTCGGACCTGCCAGACCGATGCTGTCGAGTTCGTAACCGCGTACGGAAGAGGCGCCGCCGGTGCGGAACATGAGGCTGGAAGGTACGTCTTCGCCTTCGCGGGCATAAACGTAGCCTGCCTGCCCGCGGACGATGAAGGTGCCGAGTTTTTTGTTTTCGGGTGTGTAGAAATAGCCTGCGCGGGCGGTGGCGCGCGCCATGGTGGTGGAGGACAGGAAGTTGCCCAGCGTTGCGCCGATTTTGCCGTCGAGGTAGTAGCCGTTTTCGGGACGCAGCTCGGTTTCGATGTTTTGGCGTTTCCACGAGGCGGTCAGCATGGTGGCGTGGCTGCGGCCGAGGTCGTAATTGGTATCGGGCACTTTGCGGTCTTCAGTGATGAATTCGATACCGAGGCGCGATTCGATGCCGTTGCGGTCGCGCACGCGCCAAATACCGCTGGTCAGGGCGCGTTTTTCAAGGTTTTGGGTGGTCGAGCGATTGTAGGATGTGTTGGTCGTCCAATATTTGCCTTCGCTGTTGCGCGGCTGGCTGATACCGGCGGCGAGGGTGGTTTCGTATTTGTCCATGTCCCAAACGACGGAGCCGATGTAGCCTTTGTTGAAGAGGTTGTAGTAGTCGTAACCGATGCGTCCGCCGAGGCCGTATTCGGAATCGTAGCGGATACCGGTTTCGAGTTTGTGGCGTTTGACTTCGGTAACGTTGACTTTGACGGGCACGCGGTCACCTTGGAGGCGGTCGAAGTCGGCTTGAACGGATGCGCCGGAGTAATGTCCGTTTTGTTCGAGCGCTTGTTGGAAGTCGAGCAAGAGGTCGAGATCGTAGGGTGCGCCGGGTTTGAAACGTGCCAGGCCGGCAACGACGTTTTCGGGATAACGGCGGGTGCCGGTGATTTCAAAGTCGCCGAAATAAATGGGGCGGTTGCTTTCGACGATCACGTTCAGATCGGCGGTATTGTTGTTGGGATTGACGGTGGCTTGGGTGTTGCTGAGTTTGGCAAGCGGGTATTTTTTGCGGGTTACTGCGCTGAGGACGGAGGTTTTGCTGCCGCTCCAGCCGTCTTGGTCAAAGTATTCGCCAACGGGCTGCTGCCAATTGAGCATGGCTTTTTGGTAATACTCGGCAAGGTTGTCGTCTGAAAGGATGTCGCCGAGGATGGCGACGCTGACGTTGTCGATTTTGGTACGCGGGCCGGGATTGACGGCGACGGTGTAGCTCGAACCGTTGTCTTGAACGTTGACGCTGCCATTGAAATAGCCTTTGGTTTTGAGCATGGTTTTGACGTTGTCGGGCGTTTCTTCGGCGAGGAAGCCGACCTGCTCTTTGTCCAACTCTTCGTCCTGCTGCTGGGTAATCAGCGGCAGGTATTCTTCGAGCATGGATTTGACTTCGCTGTTTTTGGTTTCGATTTTGACGGGAAACTTGGGCGTCAGTTTGCCTGCTTTGGCAGCCTGCTCGGATTGCCCGCCCTGCTTGAAGCCGGGAATCGGTTCGTAGTCTTCGGCACGCGGCAGATCGGCTGCGGCTGCGTGTCCGTAGGCAAGGGCGAGTGAGGCAATCAGGATGGGCGAAGTCAGTCTGGTCATGGCAAAAAAATGTTTCAACGGCAGAAGGGTTCTAAATTCTACCATTATTTTCAATCGGGTTTAAAACCCGCCCGAGACGGAGGGGTCGTCTGAAAAGGCGGATGCGCCTGCCTCTGTGCGACAGAAGCAAAACACATTAACTCCCTCCAATCCGAAAAATACAGCACAAACTGCCCAATTCTCTAAAAAATCAAGCATTTTTCGCCACAACAATCGATTTGATATGTAAACCTGCGCAATAATTGATATTTTCTTTTAAAATGCAACGTTTCTTAACACATAAAGTAAGAGGACATATCATGGCAAGTGGTAATCCACTGCTGAACGCAGTCAACCGTATCGGACTTGTCCCGCAAATCATCATCGGTTTGATGTTGGGCGTCTTGGTCGGCTCCATTTCCCCGAAAGCAGGTTTGGGCGCAGGGCTGCTCGGCGAATTGTTCGTCGGCGCATTGAAAGCCGTCGCCCCCGTATTGGTGTTTGTCTTAGTAACCGCCGCGCTGGTGCAATACCGCAAAGGCGGCGAAGCCAAAATCAAACCCATCATTATTCTGTATCTCGTCGGCACATTTGCCGCAGCCGCCGTCGCCGTTGCCGCCAGTATGGCATTCCCGACCGCGCTGGTGTTTAAAGACGTAGCCACCTCCACCCTCGCACCGCCCTCCGGCATCGTCCAAGTCCTCAAAGAGCTTTTGATGAAGCTCGTGTCCAACCCGATTAACGCCATCGCGCAAGCCAACTACATCGGCATTCTCGCATGGGCGTTGGTTTTAGGCTCCGCATTGCGCCACCACGGCTCCGACACCACCCGCCAAGTCGTCTCCGACCTCTCCGAAGCCGTTACCACCGTCGTGCAATGGGTTATCCGCTTCGCCCCATTGGGTATTTTCGGACTGGTCTCCCAAACCGTCGCCGAAACCGGCTTTGCCGCCTTCCTCAGCTACGGACGCCTGCTGGCAGTCCTGCTCGGCAGCATGGCATTTATCGCCCTCGTCGTGAACCCGCTCATCGTCTGGTCGCAAACCCGCAAAAACCCCTACGGACTGGTCTTCACCTGCCTGCGCGAAAGCGGACTCTACGCCTTCTTCACCCGCTCCTCCGCCGCCAACATCCCCGTCAACATGGCATTGGCGAAAAAACTCGGCTTGCATGAAGACACCTACTCCGTCTCCATCCCGCTGGGCGCAACCATCAACATGGCAGGTGCAGCGATTACCATTACCGTCTTAGCCATGGCGGCTGCCTACACCAAAGGCATCGTCGTCGATTACCCCACCGCCCTGCTCCTGAGCCTCGTCGCCACCGTCGGCGCATGCGGCGCGTCCGGCGTTGCCGGCGGCTCGCTGCTGCTGATCCCCGTCGCCTGCAGCCTCTTGGGCATAGACAACGACTTCGCCATGCGCGTCGTCGGCGTCGGCATGATTATCGGCGTTATCCAAGACTCCGCCGAAACCGCCCTCAACTCCTCCACCGACGTACTCTTTACCGCCGCCGCCGACTTAGGCAGCCGCCGCAAAGACTAAAGATTCGGTTGTTTCGCAAAAAGTCAAAAAGGTCGTCTGAAATTTCAGACGACCTTTTTTCTATAACACATATAAATTAGATTATTGAGTCCAACATTTCACGAACATATTCAAGTCTTCTTGCGCATTCTGGTATGCCTCTTCATAAAGCGCGGTCTCACTGTTGCTCGAGCCGTTTACGATGTTTCTGCTCTTGATTTTCTCGGGCGATTTGTTGTTTTTGCTGTTCTGCCAATGCTAAAATCCGCGCTTTGCGTGAGTTGAACATATGAATTTATATGGAAAAACAGCTGTAAAAGCCGTAGAGCTATTCGCTTATACACACGATATTAAAAAAGCATGGACGGAAGCAGTTCAAGAGTTTACTAACAGTTATTCAGCTAGAGTGAAAGGATGTCCTAAAAATGCCTTTTTCGGGCTGTGCTACGCGGGAAAAATAAAAGGAATTTCTATTCAAACACCACAAGAGAAAGAATCTAAAAATGCAGAATATGCAATTCTTGCCATCCATTTATTAAAAAAAGATATGTCTTGGGCAAATAAAAAAGCTGAACTTTGGGCAGAAATTCAAAAAATCATTGGAGAAGAAAAGAAACATAATAGCCAACTTGATGTGGTTATCGCATTATGGAATGAAGGACTCATCCAATAACGGGGTTTGAAACCACACTATCAAAACATTACAAAAAAGACCGCACTTTTTATAAAGTGCAGTCTTTTTCGCTTGTGTTTTTAGCATCTAACCTTTCTTGTGCAACAACCAAATATATCGAGACCTTTGCAAAATTCCCCAAAATCCCCTAAATGTCTTGGTGGGGATTTTGGGGAATTTTGCAAAGGTCTCAAAACGTCAAAAAGGTCCTTGGATTCGGATTTCAAGTGCAACACTAGGGTACCAGTGGTTGGAACAGATTCAAGAATAAAACACTTGGCGTTTCGTAGCCAAGTGTTTTTCTTGGCCGGTGGTTTAACTCATCTTGAACCCTGCATATCTCCCGATCACTGATGTTTCGGAAATCGGTTTGTTTGGGGAAGTATTGTCGGATGAGTCCGTTGGTGTTCTCATTCAGCCCTTTCTCCTACGAATGGTAAGGGCGACAAAAATAGGTTTCCGCCGCCAATGCCTTGGCTATTTTGGTGTGTTGGTAGAACTCTTTGCCGTTGTCCATGGTGATGGTTAGCACCCTGCCTTTATGTGCCTTTAATGCCCTAACGGCCGCCCGGGCAGTGTCTTTGGCTTTTAAATTCTTTAATTTGCAGATGATGGTGTAGCGGGTAACGCGTTCAACCAAGGTCAATAACGCGCTTTTCTGATCCTTGCCGACGATGGTGTCGGCCTCCCAATCGCCGATGCGGGATTTTTGGTCGACAATGGCGGGTCGGTTTTCTATGCCGACGCGGTCGGGTACTTTGCCTCTGGTCCAGGTGCTGCCGTAGCGTTTGCGGTAGGGTTTGCTGCATATTCTGAGGTGTTGCCACAAGGTGCCGCCGTTGCTTTTGTCTTGACGAAGGTAGCGGTAAACGGTGCTGTGATGGAGTGTGATTTGGTGGTGTTTATGCAGGTAGGCGCATACCTGTTCGGGACTGAGTTTGCGGCGGATAAGGGTGTGGATGTGTTGGATCAGCTGCGAGTGGAGCTTATAGGGTTTTCGCCGGCGCTGTTTGGTCAGCCGGCTTTGCCGTTGGGCTTGTTCGGCGCCGTATTGCTGCCCTTGTGTGCGGTGCCGCCTGATTTCTCGGCTGATGGTGCTTTTGTGTCGGTTAAGCTGTTTGGCGATTTCGGTGACGGTGCAGTGGCGTGACAGGTATTGGATATGGTATCGTTCGTCTTGGGTCAGTTGTGTGTAGCTCATGG
>CAJZEA010000097.1:0-6562 GCA_915066515.1 uncultured Neisseria sp.
TGTACTGTCTGCGGCTTCGTCGCCTTGTCCTGATTTAAATTTAATCCACTATAATGCGTTCCGACATTCATGCTTTATTTGAAAATATCATTCCGGTTTAAAAGGAAAAACCATGAAACAATCTGCTTTAGGCTTACTTGCTTTGATTTTATCTTTTTCAGCTGCCGCGCAAGAGCCGGCCGTCAGTTTGAATGCGGAGCAGGTCGAACATTGCCGGCAAATGCTGCAAGATGCGGCGCTGATTGAGGCTACGGCGAATGTATGCGGCGGCAATGAGGACATCAAAGACTATGCCGGGCATTTATACTCTTTGTACATGGCTGCCGATCCGCAAGCCTTGCAATGCGTCAATTACAGCATGGCGATGAAAAAAGCGGGGAAACCGCTGCCTCATTACGGCTATTCCCCCGAGCAAGGCAGCAAACAATATTGCGCCCAAAGCCGCAAAGAACGCCATCTTGCCCAACAACGCGCCGAGGCTTTGGTTGAAAAAGAGCTGCCGAACATTGCCCGCAAAGTCTCCGAAGAATCGAATACGCTTTATCAAGAGCATCAAAAGCAATTGGCGCAACGACAAAATACAGAACCGGACAACTGGGAAAAACCGAAATCTTCCAAGCAAATCTTGAACGAAATGCGCGAACAACTGGCAGCCAGCCGTAAAAAAGCGGAAATTGCCCGCCGGAAAATAGAAAAACAGTAACGAAGTTTCGGACAATACGGACAGACGGTCTGCCCTGACCGGATACAAGAAACCCGCTTTTTGAAGCGGGTTTTTATTTTGGAATCGATTAAGGTTTTCAGACGACCTTTTGGCAGAAGAAACTATAGTGGATTAAATTTAAACCAGTACGGCGTTGCCTCGCGTTGCCGTACTATCTGTACTGTCTGCGGCTTCGTCGCCTTGTCCTGATTTAAATTTAATCCACTATAATTGAATCGGTTAACTGATTTATGTTTTATTTTTACAAAAATAAATAGTGTTGACAATTTTTATGGTGGTAATTAATGTACTGATGCTTTATTTGAAGCTTTAAACGGTCCTGCGTGCTGCTGCATACAAAAAATTAAATTTAATCAAGAGGAAACAATCTATGGAGCAACTATTTATTCCCGGCAGTATCATTGCCGATTATTTTTATCTCGGTCTTTTCCTGCTGGTTGCCGCGTCTTTGATTGCGGGCTATGTCGATGCTATTGCGGGCGGAGCCGGGCTGATTTTGATTCCCGCGTTTTTGATGGTCGGATTGCCGCCGCAGATTGCGTTGGCACAGGAAAAATTGGTGAGTACCATCGGTACGGTGGCTGCGATTAAAAACTTTATGAAAAGCAGTTCGATTGTATGGCGCATTGTGCCGGTCGGCATCGTTGCGGCTTTAATCGGGGCGTTTGTCGGTGCGAAAGTCATTCTGATTCTGCCTGTGGAAACCATCAATTACATCATTCTTGCGTTTTTACCCATAGGCTTGCTGGCAACTTTGTTCAAAGGCGTTTTGCTGAAAAAAGATGACGGACGCGGCGAGATAAAAAAATCTGCTGTCGCCGTCTTTTTAACTTGTCTGATTGTTGGTTTTTATGACGGTTTTTTCGGACCGGGCACGGGCAGCATTTTCATCATCGCTTTGTTTGTCATCAACAAATTGTCGTTGTTGCAGGCTTCGGCTACTTCCAAGATTTTCAATTTTGCTTCCAATATCGGGGCATTCGTCGCTTTCTTGATAGCGGGGAAAATGGCGTTCCTAATCGGAATCCCGATGATTTTGGCAAATTTGTTGGGCAACCATTTCGGCAGCCTCCATGCTATTAATTCAGACGGGGAAATCATCCGTAAGGTTTTGGTCGTAACGGTTTTGCTGATTATTGCTTCGATGGCATATAAGGCTTTTTCGGCTTGACGGGCAGATGTTGGTAAAAGGTCGTCTGAAAACTTGGAAATCAGGTTTTCAGACGACCTTTTTAGCTTTTGGCAGATTGGATTTCCAAGCTATCCGCCTTAAGCCAACTTGACGGCGAGTTCTGCCAGCCGTTTGCCTTGTGCGAAGGCGATGTCGTTTTCTTCGGCGGTCAGGACGGGTTTGCCGTCGTGTCCGGCGACGTGGGATGCGCCGTAGGGGGTGCCTCCGCTTTGGGTGCTGCCGAGGGCGGATTCGGTGTAGGGGATGCCGCTGATGATCATGCCGTGGTGCAGGAGGGGGAGCATCATGGTGAGGAGGGTGGTTTCTTGTCCGCCGTGCTGGGAGGAGGTGCTGGTGAAGACGGTGGCGGGTTTGCCGGCGAGTTCTGCACCGAGCCACAGGGGGATGGTGCCGTCGATGAAGTATTTCATGGCGGCTGCCATGTTGCCGAAGCGGGTGGGGCTGCCTAGGGCGAGGGCGGCGCAGGTTTTGAGGTCTTCGGCGGTGGCGTAGGGTGCGCCGCTGTCGGGGATGTCTTTTTCGACGGCTTCGCAGACGGTGGAGACTTTGGGGACGGTGCGCAATACGGCTTCGCAGCCTGCGACGCTTTCGATGCCGCGTGCGATTTGGCGGGCGAGGTTGAGGGTGCTGCCGTTTTGGGAGTAGTAGAGGACGAGGATTTTGAGGAGATTTGGGTTCATTTGGGTATTCCGTTACAATGGGGTTGGTGGGAAATGGGTGTTAATTTCGCTGAGGCTGTGTTTTCAGACGACGTGGTGTGTGCTGCGGGCGTTTTCTGTTTTTTATTTTCAATTCGTTATTTTTTCGGGAAAGATTATGCCGTTTTTGAAATGGTGGCAAGGTTTGTCGGACAGTAAGGCGTTTGCGTTTGCGTGGTTTGTGGTCCGGCGTTTCGATGAGGAGCGTGTGCCGCAGGCTGCGGCGAGTATGACGTTTACGACGCTTCTGGCTTTGGTGCCGGTATTGACGGTGATGGTGGCGGTCGCTTCGATTTTTCCTGTGTTCGACCGTTGGTCGGATTCTTTTGTTTCGTTCGTCAATCAGACTATTGTGCCGCAGGGTGCGGACATGGTGTTTGATTATATCAATGCGTTTCGCAATCAGGCGGGGAAGTTGACGGCGATTGGCAGTGTGATGCTGGTGGTGACGTCGCTGATGCTGATTCGGACGATTGATAATGCGTTCAACCGGATTTGGCGGGTCAATTCGCAGCGGCCTTGGATGATGCAGTTTTTGGTGTATTGGGCGTTGCTGACGTTTGGGCCGTTGTCTTTGGGCGTGGGGATTTCTTTTATGGTCGGGTCGGTGCAGGAATCTGCGTTGGCTTCGTCTCAATGGATGGGGGTGTTGCGGACGGCGGGGACGCTGTTTTTTGCAACGCTTTTGTTATGGGGCCTGTATCGTTTCGTACCCAACCGCTTTGTGCCTGCGCGACATGCGTTCATAGGGGCTTTGGTCACGGCGTTTTGCTTGGAGACGGCGCGTTTCCTGTTTGCTTGGTATATGGGCAATTTCGACGGCTACCGCTCGATTTACGGGGCGTTTGCCGCCGTGCCGTTTTTCCTGGTATGGCTGAATTTGCTGTGGACGCTGGTGTTGGGCGGCGCGGTGCTGACTTCGTCGCTGTCTTATTGGCAGGGCGAGGCGTTCCGCAGGGGTTTCGATTCGCGCGGGCGGTTTGACGATGTGTTGAAAATCCTGCTGCTTTTGGATGCGGCTCAAAAAGAGGGCAAAGCCTTGCCTGTTCAGGAGTTCAGACGGCATATCAATATGGGCTACGATGAGTTGGGCGAGCTTTTGGAAAAGTTGGCGCGGTACGGCTATATCTATTCCGGCAGACAGGGCTGGGTTTTGAAAACCGGCGCAGACTCCATCGAACTGGACGAACTCTTCAAGCTCTTCGTTTACCGCCCGTCCGCCCCAAATAAAGACAAGGTCAACCAAACCGTCGACTCTGTCATGCAGCCCTGTTTGCAGACTTTGAACATGACATTGGCGGAGTTTGACGCACAAACCAGACAAAATACCTCCCACAACCCCCAATCTCCGTCCAAAGGATAAACCATGTTACGCAAAATCCTCCCCGCTCTTTCTGCAGCCCTCGTTTACGCATACGCATACGCCGATACCGGCGTTTTTGCCGTTAATTTCCAAACCCCCAGCGGCAATATCATC
Source organism: uncultured Neisseria sp. (assembly GCA_915066515.1). Classification (GTDB taxonomy): domain Bacteria; phylum Pseudomonadota; class Gammaproteobacteria; order Burkholderiales; family Neisseriaceae; genus Neisseria. Next base: position 4,092 of record CAJZEA010000097.1, read on the forward strand.
TGCGGCGGAGATACCGCCCACTCCAAAAGGGAAACGGCATGGCACGGCGTGTCCTGCTTCATACAGGATACCGGCAATGCCAAACCCGCCCGGCCGAAACCCAAAACATGCGAATTCGACTGGGGCAACGTATTCAATGCCGACAGCAAAGGGAAGGCCTACATGAGCTGTTACAGCGACTATCCGTACAGCCCGAACCCTTCCGTCCTCGCCTACGGAAGCAGCATCAAAGGCAGGGGCTGGCAGTGCGTCAGCCTCGAAAACGGCATCCGCTGCACCAACTCGGCCGGACACGGATTCCAGCTCAACCGCAACCGACAGCTTATGTTCTAAAACAAATGCCGTCTGTAAAAGATTTCAGACGGCATTTGCTATAATCGACACTTAATGCCTACATGCGCCCAGCCTTATGAAAATTCTTGCATTACTCGCTCTCTCCCTGTCCTCCGCATCCGCTTTTGCCGCATACGGTTTAGGTTTGGGGCAGGAGCCGAAATATCCCTCCGACTTTCGCGCCTACGAATACGTCAATCCCGACGCGCCCAAAGGCGGCGTGTTTTCCCTGCCGATACAGGGCGGCTTCGATACGTTCAACCCGTTTACCCTCAAAGGCGACAAAGAAGCCGGCGTCCTCAATCTGACCGTGGACATGCTTACGGACAACAGTTGGGACGAACCTTTCTCCATGTACGGGCTGCTGGCGGAAGACTTCTCACTTGCCGAAGACGGGCTGTCGGCAACATTCAGGCTCAACCCGAAAGCCAAATTCCACAACGGCGATCCCGTCCTTGCCAAAGACGTAGCCGCTTCCTTCCGCCTGCTTACCCAAGACAAAGCTGCCAATCCCTTCTACCGCATATACTGGAGCGACGTTGCCAAAGTCGAAACGCCCGACGACAGGACAGTCGTTTTTCGCTTCAAACAGCGCAATGCCGAATTACACATGGCATTAGGGCAACTGCCTGTGTTTTCTCATAAAAGCTACCCCGAAGGTCTGGAAAAAGGCGCAAACAAAATGCCCATCGGCTCCGGCCCATACCGTTTCGTCAAAGCAGACATCGGGCGCATGAGCGAATACGCGCGCGACAAAAACTACTGGGCGCAAAACCTGCCGACCCGCAAAGGCAGATATAACTTCGACACCGTCCGCTTCAAATATTTCAAAGACGACAGCGTCCGCCTCGAAGGCCTCAAAGCCGGACAATACGACTTCGTTTACGAAAACATCGCCCGAAAATGGGCGCGGGGCTATTCCGACGAAATGCTCGCCAAACGCGGCATGGGCAAACACGAATGGATACAGAAAAGCGACGCCGGTATGCAGGGCTTCGTCATGAACCTGCGCCGCGCCCCGTTCAACAACATCCTCGTGCGGCAGGCGATGGTCGAGAGCTTCGACTTTGAAAGCATCAACGCGCGTATTTTCTACGGCGCATACCGCCGCAGCAACAGCTTCTTCACCAACAGCGAGATGGCGGCGACAGGCAAACCGCAAGGCGCGGAACTGAAACTGCTCCAGTCCCTCGGCAGCACCCTCGACCCCGCCGTCTTGAACCAACCCGTCCCCGAACCGCCCCAAACCGACCCGAAGACAGGCATACGCCCCAACCTGCTCAAAGCCCGTGCCCTCTTTGAAAAAGCAGGTTACCGCTACAAAAACGGCAAACTGACCGACAGCCGAGGCAAACCCCTGACCTTCGAGTTCCTGACCGCCTCCAAAACCTACGAACGCATTACCGCCAAATGGCAGCGCGACCTCGCCAAAATCGGCGTAACCATGAACATCCGCGTTACCGACCCCGCCTTATACCAAAGGCGGCTCAACGATTTCGACTTCGACATGACCATTACCGTCTATGCCAACAGCGAAAGCCCCGGCAACGAACAATACGATTATTTCGGCTGCGAAGCCGCCAAAATCCCCGGCAGCCGAAACCTTGCCGGTGTGTGCCGCCCCGAAGTCGAAAAGCTGCTCAAACATTTCGGCAGCTTTACCAACCGCGAAGAGCTGAAAACCACCTCTCGGGCACTAGACCGCACCATCCGCCACCAATACATCATCGTCCCCGCCTGGTACGCCGACCGCTACCGCGTCGTTTACCGCAACAACCTCGGCATCCCGCAACAACTGCCGAAATATTACGACCCGGTATTTTTTTCGCTGAGTAGCGGGTGGTGGAAATAGGAGGAGTGAGCAGATAAAAGGTCGTCTGAAAACGGATACGGCAGCAATGCGTAGCGTGGGTTCTACCCACGAAATGAACGCCAATTCGGCTGTTGTTTGATTTGGTTGTTGGATGATTGGGGTTGTCAGACAGTGGCTTTCGTGGGCAAAGCCCACGCTACTCGTTGCCGCAAGGCAACTTGTCCCTTCCCCGTCCGGCGGGGGAAGTTTGCGGACGTATGCTAATATATTGTATATTGCGGGAAGTGTGCCTGTCAGATTTAGCCGTAATGGCAAGGCATTATTT
>CAJZEA010000098.1:0-6538 GCA_915066515.1 uncultured Neisseria sp.
CTCTTTGAGCTAAGGCGAGGCAACGCCGTACCGGTTTAAAGTGAATCCACTATACAAATCGACCAGACCCATCGATTGATTTTGCCTTCTCCTTTCCCTCTTGATATTCAAAGCATTCTAAACAACAAAAATATTTTCAGACGACCTCCTACCCGCTTTGGTAAAATGCACCACACCATAACCCACCCCTTCCACACTCCCGACCAACTGCCCATGACCAACCAGCGCATCAACCACGAACCCGTCTTCCTGCTTGCTTCCGCCCCTTGGCGCGAGAGCAGTTTGTGGGTGGAAGTGTTCAGCCGCCGTTACGGGCGCGTGGCTTTGCTGGCAAGAAGTGCGCGTAAGCGGCAGAGCGAGTTGCGCGGCGTGTTGGTTCCGTTTGTACCGGTCAGCGCCTCTTGGTACGGCTCGCAAGAATTGAAAACGCTGCACCGCGCGGAGTGGATAGGCGGCTGGCCTCAGCCGCAAGGCAGGGCTTTGTTCAGCGGCTTATATATCAACGAACTGATGCTCAAGCTGACAACCCGCGAAGACCCGATACCCGAGCTTTACGATGCGCTGGAAGCAGTAATGCGGGCGGTATGCGGCGAAAGCGGCCATACCGCCGCGCTGCGACGCTTTGAATGGACTTTACTCAGCCGCTTGGGATTCGCGCCCGATTTGTTCCATGATGGCAATGGCGAATCAATCCGCGCCGAAGAAACCTACTGGCTGACGCCTGAAAACGCGGTCGTTCCCATCGAAGAAGCCGAACGCTTCAATCCACGCAATCATGGTGTGGCAGTCGGCGGCGACATTTTGATCCAGCTGCGCGAAGGCGATTTCACCCGCCCCGAAAGCCTCGGGCAGTCGCTAAAAATCACGCGCCTACTGATTGACAACCTCCTGCCCGAAGGCATTAAATCCAGACAGGTTTTGCAACAACTCCAGCAATTCAGTTTCGGCGTTTAACTTTTTCAGACGACCTTTTCCATCGGCAGGTCGTCTGAAAATCCAAAGAAAGGACACATCATGCTCTTAGGTGTAAACATCGACCACATCGCCACCGTCCGCAACGCCCGCGGCACGACCTATCCCAGCCCTGTGGAAGCGGCATTGGTCGCAGAAACGCACGGTGCGGATTTGATTACCATGCACCTGCGCGAAGACCGCCGCCACATCAAAGACGCGGACGTGTTCGCCGTTAAAAACGCCATCCGCACGCGCCTGAACCTTGAAATGGCGTTGACCGAAGAAATGCTGGAAAACGCGCTTAAAGTCATGCCGCAAGACGTGTGCATCGTGCCTGAAAAACGTCAGGAAATCACGACCGAAGGCGGTTTGGACGTATTGGCGCAACAAGAAAAAATCGCCGAGTTCACCAAAATCCTGACCGACGCAGGCATCCGCGTCTCGCTCTTCATCGATGCCGACAACGAGCAAATCCAAGCCGCCTATGATGTCGGCGCACCCGTTATCGAGCTGCACACCGGCGCATACGCCGATGCACACAGCCACGCCGAACAAATCAAACAATTCGAGCGTCTGCAAAACGGCGCGCATTTTGCCAGCGATTTGGGTTTGGTCGTCAACGCCGGACACGGCCTGACCATACACAACGTTACCCCCATCGCCCAAATCCTCGCCATCCGCGAGCTGAACATCGGGCATTCGCTGATTGCCCAAGCCCTCTTCCTCGGCCTGCCCGAAGCCGTCCGCCAGATGAAGGAAACCATGTTCAGGGCAAGACTGCTGCCTTGATAGGCGACACCCACCTTTTCAGACGACCTTCTCTCAACAAGGAGACCACCGCATGATTTACGGCATAGGCACAGACATCGTTTCCCTCAAACGCATCATCCGCCTGAGCAAAAAGTTCGGACAGGCGTTTGCCGAGCGCATCCTCACCCCCGAAGAACTGCTCGAATTCCCGCAAGCGGGCAAACCCGTCAACTACCTCGCCAAACGCTTTGCCGCCAAAGAAGCCTTCGCCAAAGCCGTCGGCACGGGCATACGCGGCGCGGTTTCCTTCCGCAACATCGGCATCGGGCATGACGCATTGGGCAAACCCGAATTCTTCTACGCCCCCGCCCTGTCCAAATGGCTGGAAGAACAAGGCATCAGCCGCGTCAGCCTCAGCATGAGCGACGAAGAAGACACCGTGTTGGCATTTGTCGTTGCCGAAAAATAAGACAACACCCATTGGCAGGTCGGATTCGCAAATCCGACCTTTCCGAATTTTCAGACGACCCTTCTCCCTATTCCCATGACCCAAGACACCCGCCCCCTTATCCGCGTCGTTGCCGGCATCCTGCTCAACCAAGACGGCGACTACCTGCTCAGTTCCCGCCCCGAAGGCAAGCCCTATGCCGGATATTGGGAATTTGCCGGCGGCAAAGTCGAAACGGGCGAAACCGACTTCCAAGCCCTGCAACGCGAGTTCGAAGAAGAACTCGGCATCCGCATCCTCGCCGCCACACCTTGGCTGACCAAAATCCATTCCTACGAACACGCCCGCGTCTGCCTGAAATTCCTATGGGTAAACCCCGACCAATGGACGGGCGAACCCCAATCCCGCGAAGGACAGGCATGGTCGTGGCAAAAAGCGGGCGATTTCAACGTCGCCCCCATGCTGCCCGCCAACGGTCCGCTGCTGCGCGCCCTTTCCGTCCCACGCCGACTTCAAGGTCGTCTGAAAACCGGTTTGTACGGACAAAACAGCACCGGCGAATACCGCATCGCCCCCTACTCCCTTGCCGAGCCGCACCACGCCAACATCCTCATCTCAGAAACCGAACTGCGCAAACTCGGCAAGCTGCCCCAAGCCCAAAGCGTTTGGGTGTCGGTACACACCCGCGAACAATGGCAGCGCGTGCAAGATGCCGACGTCGTCGTTTGGCAAGTCAACGACGAAGCAAGCGCACGGCAAGTGCTTGAAATATTGGAACAAGGCGTATCCGTTCCACTGGTTGTCGCCGCGCCCGAAACACTGGTTTCAAACTACCGCGACCGCTGGCTCTCAGCAGGCGCACACGCCGTTCTGACCGACAATGACACCGAGGTCGTCTGAAATGGACAAAAACCGCAAACTCCTCCTCGCAGGCGTCCTCCTCATCCTCTTCGCCGCCGCCAAACTCCTGCTGCTGGACTGGTGGCAGAAACAACAACCCCAAGCCCGCGCGGCCGAGTGCGACCTCATCAAAGGCTGCACCCTGCCCGACGGCTCGCACGTCCGCTCCACCCCCATCAGCCACCGCTCCGCCTTCGACATCACCGTCGAAAACGCCCCAGCCGAAACACAACAAGTCAGCATCAGCTTCAGCATGAAAGACATGGACATGGGCTTCAACCGCTATATGCTCCAACAACAATCCCCGCGCACTTGGCAAGCGCACCAAATCCACCTGCCCGTCTGCGTCGAAGGCAGACGCGACTACATCGCCGACATCACCATAGGCGGACAGACTTTTCAGACGACCTTTACCGCCCAATAGGCTTTCTACGCGTATTCAGACAAGAAAACTTTTCGTCGAATGGCTCATCACGGATTCAATTTCAATCAGAAACCTGAAAAGAGTGCCTATAACATGAAAGCGATTGTTTAGATGTTTTTCACACTAAACAATCGCTTTCTTCAGGTTTAAACAACATAAAACCATGCCGGTTTATATTTAATTCCCCATCAAGCCGATAAGCTAAAAATCCCATTAAAATCAAAATATCAATTCCATATTCAATATATTGGGATTCCGCCATCAAACCGTTTCCAATCCGCCTCCTTTATTCTTTATCCCTAACCCATCCCCCGCGCCGACAAACGTAAAAGAAACAGATGCTGCACATTATCCAGCCATATCCCAGCCCCTTAAAAACAAATGAAAATATTAAAAACCCACCCACATCGCAATCTAATGCTTCCAAATCCCCCTATTTAAGTTTGCTTATCAATAAAAACAGACAAAGCAGCCTATGAATATTCAAAAAATATCTTTGAATTCAATATTTATATCAAGCCTTCATTATAAAAATAATATAAATACCCCATTTATTAATTAAATTACTGTCAACACTCTGATTTTGTGCTATATTGTGACGAAATAACCATTATTCAGAAATTGAGAAGAAAACTATGAAAACCGCCTCCGACTTCATCCGCGACGACATCAAATCCATGTCCGCCTACCGAATTGCCGACTTGCCCGAAGGCTTCATCAAGCTGGATGCGATGGAAAGTCCGTATCATCCGTTTGCCCGTTTTCCCGAGCTGTCAAACGAATGGCTGCGGCTGATTGCCCGAGCGCCGATTCATCTTTACCCCAACCCCGCCGCCAGCGGGCTGCAGGAAACTTTAAGAAAAGCCTTCAACATTCCTGAATCTGCCGCCATCGCTTTAGGAAACGGCTCGGACGAGTTAATCCAATTCATGACCCTGCTCGTTGCCCAATCCGGCGCAACCATGCTGGCGGTAGAGCCGAGCTTCGTGATGTATCGGCACAATGCCGAGCTGTACGGCATGAATTATGTCGGCGTGCCGCTCAATGAAGATTTCACGCTTGATTTGCCTGCCGTTTTATCCGCCATCGACAAACATCAGCCCGCGTTGATTTTCATCGCCTACCCGAACAATCCGACAGGCGTATGCTTCCGCCGCGAAGAAGTCGAAGCCATCATCCGCGCGGCACGCGGCATTGTTGTGGTTGATGAAGCATACGGCGCATTCAGCCGCGACAGTTTTCTGCCGCAGGCGGGCAGCATCGAAAATCTGGTCGTGATGCGCACCATCAGCAAAATCGGTTTTGCCGGACTGCGCATCGGCTATGCGGCAGGAAGCCCCGCCGTAATGGGTGAGCTGGCGAAAATCCTGCCGCCCTACAATATGAACCAATTAAGCTTGGCGACCGCCAAATTTGCCCTGCAACACCACGACACGATTCAGACGACCATCGATATTTTAAAAGCCGAGCGCGAACGCGTTTTCAGCGGATTGTCCGCCATAGGTCGTCTGAAAGCCTTCCCCAGCGAAGCGAATTTCATTACCGTGCGCGTTCCCGATGCAGACGCATTGTTTAACACGCTTAAAGAAAACCGCATCCTGATTAAGAAACTCCACGGCACGCATCCGCTTTTGGCGCAGTGCGTCCGCATTACCATCGGCAGTCCCGAGCAAAACGATGCCGTACTGGACATTATCCGCAAGCTTTATGCCTGATTTTTTAAAACCTCACAGAGAGTAAACCTATGACCATCACTCAACTCCACCTTGCCAATTTCCTGCAGCTTGTCGAAGAAGCAGGCTCACTGACCAAACTTGCCCGCAAATGCGGTTACGACAACGCAGCATCCCTGTCCCAACTGAAACGCCGCCTTGAAGAGCAGGCAGAAGACGAAAAAGCGCGCGGTATCCGCCCCAGCCTTGCCGCCAAACTCGAAGCCGGCATGCACAAACGCAAAGGCTGGTTAAACCGCGACCACAGCAAAGATAAAGAAAAAGCCGCAGCCGCCGAAGCCGCCCGCCAAGAGCGTGCCGCCCAAGCAGCCGCAGCCGCCGCACCGGCATTCCATATGCCCGCAGAAGGCCGCGCGGTCAGCATCACCCGCAACACCAGCGAAACCCAAATCACCCTCAGCCTCAACCTCGACGGCACCGGACAATACCGTTTTGACACCGGCGTTCCCTTTCTTGAGCATATGCTTGCCCAAGTCGCCCGCCACGGCATGATCGACCTCGACATCACCTGCAAAGGCGATTTGCACATCGACGACCACCACACCGTCGAAGACATCGGCATCGTACTCGGACAAGCCCTGAAACAAGCCTTGGGCAGCAAAGCCGGTATCCGTCGCTACGGCCATGCCTACGTCCCGCTCGACGAAGCCTTGAGCCGCGTTGTCATCGACCTCTCCGGCCGCCCCGGACTCGTGTACAACATCGACTTCACCCGCGCCCTTATCGGACGTTTTGACGTTGACCTGTTTGAAGAATTCTTCCACGGCGTCGTCAACCACAGCATGATGACCCTGCACATCGACAACCTCAGCGGCCACAACGCCCACCACCAAGCCGAAACCGTATTCAAAGCCTTCGGCCGCGCCCTGCGCATGGCAGCAGAATACGATCCTCGCATGGCAGGACAAACCCCGTCCACCAAAGGCACCTTGAGCGACGAATCCGTTGCCGTTGAAGTTACCGTTGAAAAAGAAGAAGCGCAAAGCGAAGCGTAATCCGCTTTAAAAAGGTCGTCTGAAAACCGGGAAATAGGTTTTCAGACGACCTTTGCGTTTGCAGCAGGCATTGTTCCAAACAGCAATCGGCAAAAACATCGCAAATGAAAGCAGAAAGCATCCGCCCGCCCTCTTTCCCGCATCGATGTAAATCCATCTTAAATCGCAGACAACCCAAAATAAAAATCCATAGCCCAAATCTCATCCACAGATTCCGTTCTTCAAAAGCATCTTGTCAAACCACGCACCCTGTTTCCCTATCATTACCCACAAACCCCTAAAAGGTCGTCTGAAAACTGAACTGGCCCCCAAATCTTGGACACTCATAAAAGCC
>CAJZEA010000099.1:0-6436 GCA_915066515.1 uncultured Neisseria sp.
TCACTTTGCAAACTCGTGCCATGGTTAGTCTCCAAACTTCTAAAATAGTAAAACGTGATTTATACCATAAAAAGCAGCATTCATTCAAGCTGTTTGATGAAAAAACGATTGTTTTCGAGAATGAGCCTCTCCAATGTTGTTTTCAGGGAACGCTGTTTCTTAAAACGTAACGGGGACGAATTATAGCGGATTTTGTTATCGAATACATTTGTTGTTTATCTCAGCCCTCAGCCCGCAATATCAAGAATGGGGTAAAAGTAAGCTAAAAATTAAGCTAAAAATATTGATGCGAATAGTCCGTATCAACCGCACCGAACATCAACAAAAAGGTCGTCTGAAATTTTTCAGACGACCTTTGTTCAGACAATCCTATCAGTCCAACTGTGCAACCGATACCGGCAAACCGCGCACTGCGGCAAGCATGGTATTGGCAGTTTTCTGCTGTTGGCGGAATGCTGCCATATTGGTAGGCGTCAGTTTCGGAGTCGGCAATGCAACTGTCGTCGGATTGACCGGCTGACCGTTCACGCGCGCTTCGTAGTGAAGGTGTGGGCCGGTTGAACGTCCGCTTGTACCGACGAAACCAATCACTTCACCTGCCCGGACATTACCTTCCGCCGGCGTAAATGCACTCATGTGTCCATAAAGCGTCTCGACGCCATTAGAGTGTCTGATCATGACGGTATTACCATAACCGCCTTTCCAGCCTTTGAAGGTAATCACACCGTCGGCAGATGCTTTAATCGGCGTGCCTGATGGTGCAGCATAGTCAATACCGGTATGCATACGGACGGTATGCAAGACGGGGTGGACCCGGTAGCCAAACGGCGAGGAAATACGGGTATAGACGACCGGCTCGATATTGAATCCCTCTTTTTGCTGGAGGGATTTACCGTTTTGGTCATAATAGCTGCCGCTCTCTTCGTCGCCTTTGCCTTGGCTGTAATAATAAGCCTGATAAGTTTTTCCGCCTTTGACGATTTCAGCCGCCAGAATATCGCCGGTACCCATTTGCTGGCCGCGGAAATACATATTGTTGTACAGAAGACGCACGACATCGCCTTCCTGCAAATCCTCCAAACTCAGTACGTCAGAGAAAATTTCGCTGAGTGACTCGCGGATTTCGACAGGTATTTCGGCCTGCGCCATCGCGCCGCGTGCGGAAGTCCGTACGACGATAGAGCGCAAAGTCGGCATGACTTTCATATCTACTTCAGAAGTAGACAGCTGCCATTTGCCTTTGACTTTTTCCAACGCAACAAGGTTTCGTTCCAATTCTTCATCGGTAAAGAATTGTACGTCCGTTACCTGACCTGATGAATCGACACGGATGTTGACGGATTGGTTGGCGCGCAAATGCTGCATATTTTGATCTGCGCTGTTTTTCGCCATGATTTGTTTAATGTCGGTCTGCGCCACGCCCATACGCGCCAAAACGTCGGCAAGGGAATCGCCCTGTTGGACAACTTCCTGCGCCCAATAGCTGGACTGGAAATTGTTGGTTTCAACATAAACGGCGGGCAATTCCTCTGAAATCCGCTCCAACGCAATGCCTTGAGGATTGGAAACCGGCTCAGTGACCGCATAGGCAGTCATTACTCCTGACACAGGCAACAGGATGCCCAACAACGACCAACGAACGGGTTTGTTGTGCCAGAAACGGCGCATGAATGAAAATCGAGTTGTTTTAGTCACGCATTATCCTTCAATGCGGTAATAATCACTCTACTACCGCATTTCTTATGTCATTTGAAATTATTGAGTTTAATTGTTTATCTTATCAACCGTGTTTACGGTCTCTCCCAGACAATATATATACCAAGTGAATAAAATAAACAATCAAATTTACTCAGAACCGAGCATGATTATCGGGGCTATTCTTTTGATTTACACCCCTTTTTTCTGAAATTTACGAGAACTTGATTATAACATATGCACACTTCCAACTCAAAAACGCCATCCATCATCCGACCTGATAATGACATTGGTTATTTTGAGTATGTTGTATTTTCTCGCGTAAAATAAGCTTTTTCCGTTCTGACCACCGCCATGAATCTGACGCTTGCCCTCCCCTCTCTCAACCGTCAAAAAGATGAGACACTCCCTCCTCTCCAGCTTCCTGCTTTTAACCAAATCTTGCGATATGGGTTATTACATAAACAAGAAATGAAGCCGTCTGATTTTTATCGCCGGCATTTATGGAAGGAAAGCTTGTTGGCTCAAATCAAAGAGATGGCGGGGATTCCACTGCATCAGGCGGCAGCGTTTGCCAGCCCGATATGGCAGCAAATGGGATTGCACCAAGTCCGCGTAGTCAGCGGCGAACATCTGCAAATCACAAAAGAAGAAGCCGCTCGATTATGTTTGGAACTGTCTGAGTTTTACAGCAAAGAGGGTTGGCATTTTCTGCCTGTCCGTCCCGATTTGTGGCTGATCACTTTGCCATCGGAAAGCGATTGGGGGATTGCGCCGGTATTGGATATCTACGGACAAATCGGTTCGGCGGACCAAGCTGATGGAAAAGACGCCTTACAATGGTTGGGAATGCAGACTGAAATTCAAATGTGGCTGCACCAACACCCGCTCAACGCCGTCCGCACTCAAAACGACACCCCTACAATCAACGGTCTTTGGCTGTGGCAGGATTTAACGGGGCTGCGATCTGCGGACTTCGTCGCTTCCGACAGCATTTGGGCGCAATTTTCAGACGACCCCCGCTTGGATGCGCCTTATGATTTTCAGGCTTGGCTGGATGCGGTTGCTGAATCGAGCATTCATCCCGCCAACCCTGTCATTTTTCTGGACGACTTGGCTGTTACGGAGCAAACAGGCGATATTCAGACATACCAAGAAATTTTAGAAAGCTGGGAAACCCGCTGGTTTGCCCCGCTTTGGCAGGCAGTCTCGCAAGGTCGTCTGAAAAATCTGACTATCAGTACCGACGGTGAAAACGGCGGCACTTTACACATCACGCCGTTTTCAAAATGGAAATTCTGGCACCCGAAAAAAACATTTACCGGCAGATGGTAATGCGCCCGCCCCGCCTCGCCGCCCTGTTTATAGAAACACCAATAACGTTTACAATACGCGACCATTCTACTATTTGCACACACCGCCCATGAAAATCCGACTCGGTCAGCACAATGCACCTGATTTTCCGCAAGGAGCGGCCGTCACTATCGGTAATTTCGACGGCGTACACCTCGGTCACAAACACATCCTGCAAAAACTCAAAAACGAAGCCGATTCGCGCAACCTTCCTGTTATTGTCGTCATTTTCGAGCCGCAACCCAAAGAATTCTTCTCCCTAAAAGCAGGCTTTACGCCCCCATGCCGCATCAGCCCCTTGCGTACCAAGCTGGATTTGTTGGGCGATACCGGCTGTATCGACGCCGTATGGGTATTACGTTTCAACCAAGAATTTGCCGATATGAGCGCACAGGATTTCATCGACAAACTGTTGCGCCAAACACTCCACACACGCTACCTGCTTATCGGCGACGATTTCCGCTTCGGCGCCGGACGCGAAGGCTGTTTCGACTTATTGAAGCAGCAAAGCGATATACAAACCGAACGCACGCCTTCCGTCATCGTCGAAGACATCCGCACCAGCAGCACAGCCGTGCGCGAAGCCTTGACAGACGGCAACTTGGCGTACGCCAAAAAGCTTTTGGGCCACGATTACGTTTTGAGCGGCAAAGTCAAACACGGCAAAAAACTCGGCAGAACCATCAACGCCCCTACCGCCAACATCCAACTTCCGCCCCACCGCTATCCCCTGCGCGGCGTATTCGTCATCGAAGCGGACGGTACATTCGGCACACGGCGCGGCGTTGCCAGCTTCGGACTCAACCCGACCGTCAGCAGCAACAATTCGCAAAAACTCGAAGTCCATTTGTTTGATTTTGAAGGCAATCTCTATGGACAACGTTTGAAAGTGCGTTTCCTGCACAAACTGCGTGACGAACAAAAATTCAGCAATATCGAAGCACTAAAACGGCAAATCGAACAAGATATAGAAGAGGCGAAACAATGGCAGGAAACGGATTATAGTGGATTAAAATTGCAATGATACGGCATTGCCAACGCCCTTATGTACTACCCGTACACGGCGGGCGTTGCCGCCTTGTCTCATTTTTATTTTAATCCACTATAAAAGCATCTGCGGCCATTGTCGGATAAAAATGAAAAAGGTCGTCTGAAATCTTTTCAGACGACCTTTTTCACAATATGCAGACATCTGCCTGCGAGATTTCTAATGGCCTAAATTTAAAAAGGACGACAACCGTCAAAACGGTGCGCGGGGAACAGAATCCCTCTTTTAATTCAGTCCACTATACCCTACTTATTTAGCAGCAGGAGCCTGTTCTTGGGCGGCAGAAGGTGCAGTTTCGGTAGTAGTTTTACCTTGACCGGTCAGCGGGCTGGCAGCTTCGGCTTCCGGTGCAGCAGTTTCAGCAGCTTTGTCGGTTTTCAGGTCGTTGGCTTGTTTTTTAGCTTTATTGGCTTTTTTGTGAACGTGTTCTGCTTTAGCGGCTTTGCCGGAAGCAGGTTGGGCCATAGCCACAGGAGCAGCGATCAAACCGGCAGAAACAAGAACGAGGGAGGTCAATTTAGACAATGTTTTCATGTGTAATATCCTTTCGGGAAATTTGTCTGATAAAATCATTCCGTCAAATGCCAAATGGCAATTTGCGTAAAGACAACCGCATAACCACTTGGTGCGATTGAGTTTTTATTGTAACGGTTTGTTTGTAAACCGAAGTCAGCTCGAGCGAAATTGAAATAAAGTTTCAAAAGGAGGGTTAACCCCCTTGTCCTGTTTTATTAATCGCACCTCATAGCTTGATTGTTTAAATTTATATATTTCATGGCATTACATCCGATGATTTTCGAACACTCTCGATTCCGCAATGCATCCTACATCCTGATGGGGCTTGCCCTGCTTGCGGTGCTGTATTTCCACTTTTTGCCCCTTTTGCTCGCCGTGATACTGACCTACGTCTTCATCACCAAGACCAACGGCCTGATTCTTTGGCTGCGCCGCCGTACGCTCACGCGCAATACGTTTCTGCACAAATCGCTCAACGCGCACAATATCAACCTGATTTCGACCACGCTGACCATAGGCATCGTATTGACGGTTATCCTCTTGATGTCGCTGGGGATTTACCATCTGATTCACGGCGGGCATATCCCCGTGATGCTGACCAAGCTGGCGGCGATTTTGGAAGACACGAAAAACAGCAGCAGCCTGCCGCAATCGGTTTTGAACATGCTGCCCAACAATACCGCCGAAATCAAAGCCTATGCGGTCAAATTGATTGAAGAATACAGCGCCGCGCTGACGCGCATCAGCAAAAACAGCTTCACCTCGTTCGTGTACATCCTTATCGGCATCATCATCGGCGCAATGCTCAGTTTCCACCGCCTCAACATGCGCAAAAACCGCCGCAAAATGCCGCCCTTCAAGGCAGAGCTGGTGCGGCGGATTGTGAACTTCGAAACCAGCTTCGAGCGCGTGTTTCTGGCGCAGGTCAAAATCTCGCTGATCGATACCGCGCTGACGGGCGTGTACCTCTATCTGATCCTGCCGCTTTTCGGCGTGGAGTTGCCGTTTAAACTAACCGTGTTGGTCATCGCCTTCATCGTCGGGCTGATTCCCGTCGCGGGCAACCTGATTTCCAACACCATCATTATCATCTTGAGCCTCGGCGCGTCTTTATATGTGGCGGTCGCTTCGCTGGTATTTCTGGTCGTCATCCATAAGCTCGAATACTTCCTGAACGCGAAAATCATCGGTTCGGAAATCGAATCAAGCGCATGGGAACTGCTGGTGGCGATGGTCGTGTTCGAACGGATTTTCGGCGTCGGCGGCATCATCGTCGCACCGGTTTATTATGCGTATCTGAAGAATGAGTTGAAGCAGCAAAAGCTGATTTAGATAGGGTTTGAAATATAGATGAAAGGCCGTCTGAAAAGCTCGAAATAGGTTTTTCAGACGACCTTTTTCAGCTACAGCAACCTGATCCCTTCCCCCGTCCGGCGGGGGAAGGCTAGGATGGGGGTGGCTTGCAGATATACAGCATAAAGGGCAAGAGCCACCCTCTCCCCAACCCTCTCCCGCCAGACGGGAGAGGGGGCAGATTACTGAATACTACCGTTACTGTTTCTTAAATATTTCATTATGTTTCTTTTCTGTCGGACGAAACAGCCGATTCATCAGTCGCCGTCATTCCCGCGCAGGCGGGAATCCAGACTCTGAAAGGCTGTTGCAATTTTTAAATATTTCCATAGCTTCCAAAACCTAGATTCCCGCCTGTGCGGGAATGACGAAGCCGGTATTTTCTATTTGCATCTGCTAAAGAGGCCGTCTGAAAAGTGAACTGCCCCCCAAAAGTTGGACATCCCCTCCAACTCACAAGGTGCAGTTTTT
>CAJZEA010000100.1:0-6392 GCA_915066515.1 uncultured Neisseria sp.
CGATTCACTTGGTGCTTCAGCACCTTAGAGAATCGTTCTCTTTGAGCTAAGGCAAAGCAACGCCGTACTGGTTTAAAGTTAATCCACTATACAAAGGAACCCATCATGCTCACCCTATACGGAGAAACTTTCCCTTCACGGCTGCTGCTCGGCACGGCTGCCTACCCGACGCCCGAAATCCTCAAACAATCCGTCCAAACCGCCAGGCCTGCGATGATTACCGTCTCGCTGCGCCGCGCGGGAAGCGGCGGCGAGGCACACGGGCAAGGGTTTTGGTCGCTATTGCAAGAAAGCGGCGTGCCCGTACTGCCGAACACAGCAGGCTGCCAAAGCGTGCAGGAAGCGGTTACGACGGCGCAGATGGCGCGGGAAGTGTTTGAAACCGATTGGATCAAACTCGAGCTCATCGGCGACGATGACACGTTGCAGCCCGATGTGTTCCAGCTTGTCGAAGCGGCAGAAATCCTGATTAAAGACGGCTTCAAAGTGCTGCCTTATTGCACCGAAGATTTAATCGCCTGCCGCCGCCTGCTTGACGCGGGCTGTCAGGCATTGATGCCGTGGGCGGCACCGATCGGCACGGGTTTGGGCGCGGTTCACGCCTACGCGCTGAACGTCCTGCGCGAACGCCTGCCCGACACGCCGCTGATTATCGACGCGGGCTTGGGCTTGCCTTCGCAGGCGGCGCAAGTGATGGAATGGGGTTTTGACGGCGTATTGCTGAACACCGCCGTTTCCCGCAGCGGCGACCCCGTCAACATGGCGCGCGCCTTCGCGCTCGCCGTCGAATCCGGACGGCTGGCATTTGAAGCCGAACCGGTCGAAGCGCGAACCAAAGCCCAAGCCAGTACGCCGACCGTAGGCCAGCCGTTTTGGCACTCGGCGGAGTATTGACGAATAGCGTGTTGCGGGTATGTGAAAAGGTCGTCTGAAATTTCAGACGACCTTGTTTCGGATAAGGACGGCTTTGTGTCCTTACCGTGTTTCACGCGGTAAGTTTAGGAGTTCGGATAAAGACAGATTTCTAAAATACGGACAAAGGTCGTCTGAAAAAAGAAATCAGGCAAACGTTTACTCAAAAAGCTTTCCCTGCACCAACAGGGCTTTAACGGGCGCAAAATCGCGGCGGTGTTCGGGCAATACGCCGTATTGCTGCAATGCTTCGAGGTGTTGCGCCGTGCCGTAGCCTTTGTGTTTGTCAAAACCGTATTGCGGATAACGTTCCGCCAAAGCATACATCTCGGCATCGCGCGCCGTCTTCGCCAAAACGGAAGCCGCCGAAATTTCCATGATTTTGCTGTCGCCTTTGATCACCGCTTCGGCATCCACGCCAAGCTCCTTCGGCACTCTGTTGCCATCGATAAACACCTTATCGGGTTTGATCGCCAACCCTTGTACGGCGCGGCTCATCGCCAGCATCGTGGCATGCAGGATATTCAGCTCAAGAATTTCTTGCGGATCGGCTTGAGCGACACACCATGCCAGCGCTTGTTCTTTAATCAAGACCGCCAACGTATCGCGCTTTTTTTCGCTAAGTTTTTTAGAGTCGGTCAAACCGGGCAAATGGTAAGACGGCGGCAGGATCACGGCGGCGGCAAACACGCTGCCGACCAAAGGTCCCCGCCCTGCCTCATCAACGCCGGCAATCAGGAAAGAATTTGTCATCGTTGTTTGAAAATAGAAAAATGGACATTATTTAAACTAAGGAGCAGCCGAAACGGAACACCTATCCTGCCAGCCGCCTAACCAATATATTTAACACAATAATCGCCGCAGCCTGTTTAGCTTTGCGCCTACGATATCCCCGTGCAGCGTTTCACAATGATAGGCGGCATCGGAAAATTTTACCTTGTTTGAAATAAGTTGATTCGTTATAACTGGCTGCATAGTATAATCAAAACCTTTGCCATATACCGAAATAAAGATGAAACCGATTTTTTACCGACTGATTTTGGCTTTCGGGCTGGGAAGCGCCGCCCTCTCCGCACAAGCCGGCTATATCTGCAAAGTGGACGGCAACGCAGTATTTACCGAGAAAAAAATCGGCAACGATTGCACCGAATCCCATACGGACGGCACTGCAAACGTCAGCCCTGAAGAAGCCGGCAGGGCCGTACCCGAGCGGGTCGACCTGAAAGAAGCCCTCGGGGAAGCCGCTCCCGAGCCGGGCGACATCAAAGTCTTGCCACGCACGACGGGCGGCAGCGTAACCAACACGGCAGAAGCCGCCAATCCCCGTTTGGACATCAAATTGCGCAACGGCAAGCTTGGCGAAGCGACTTCCGTCGGCGACCTGAAAGCAGCCAAAGCCCGCGCCGCCGAGTTGAACCGCAAAGCCAAAATCCTGCCCGCCCCCATCTTGCCGGCATCCAAACCCAAGCCGCAACTGACCCGCAAGCAAATCTTGGAAAACGAAGTCCGCAACGAACAAGTGGCTTTGGTCAGAGCGCAGGCGCAACTGAATGTTGCCAAGAAAAAAGGCGATCAGGCAAAAATCAGCCGCCTGACCCAAGCCGTCAACGACCGTCAGGCCAATATCCGCGCCATTGAAAGCGAAATGAAACGCTAAACGGACAACGGTTCGGAAAGTTTTAATCCAAGCTTTCCGAACCATTTTCAATTGAAATTCATCATGCAGCCCATCCCCGACAACATCATCAAATTCCTACACGCCAACCATGTGATCAGCATTGCGGCAGCCGCAGACGGCGAAATTTGGAGCGCCTGCTGCTTTTATGTGCCCGATGAAGCGCAAGCAAGGCTGATTGTCCTGACTTCGGCACGTTCCAAACACGGTAGCCTGATGCTGAAAAATCCGAACATCGCCGGAACCATCGCAGGCCAGCCGGAAAATATCGCTAAAATCAACGGCATACAGCTGACAGCCAGCGCGCAACTGCTGACCGACGAAACAGAGAAAAAAGCAGCGCTCGCCCTCTATTACAAAGCCCATCCGCTTGCCCGCGCGATGAAAAGCGATGTTTGGTCCTTGCGCTTGGAAAACGTGAAATTTACGGACAACAAACTGGTTTTCGCCCAAAAAACCCTTTGGCAGCGCGAAGCCCAAAACGCCTGAATCATTAAACCCTTGGTGATTGGTTTAAAGGTTGATGGGTTAAACCCAATACCCAAGGATAAAGGTTTTCAGACGACCCCTGCATACAAGGTCGTCTGAAAAACCGTGCCCAATCAAAAATCCTGAAACCGGCAAACGGATTTCAGGATTTTTGATATTCGGATCATCCGCACGCAAAAAAGCGGCAGCCATGCCCTACCGCCCTTTTCTATCCGAAATCTCAATATCTCGCCATCGTCCCATCCACCTGCAAAGCCCAAGCATCAATCCCGCCTTGCAGGTTAAACAGATTTTCAAAACCCGCGTCCGCCAGATACATTGCCGTATGCAGGCTGCGGATGCCGTGGTGGCAGTAAACGACAATCGGCAAATCGTCGTCGGGCAGCTCGTTTTGGCGCAGCGGAATCAGGTTCATCGGGATATGGATGGCGTCAGGCAGGGCGCAGACGGCGGTTTCCTCGTCGGTGCGCACGTCCAGCAGATGGAACGCGCGGCCTTCTTCCTGCCATTGTTGCAGTTGCAGCGGGGTGAGTTGCGGGATCGTCATGATGTTGTGTGTGTGAAATGATGGAAACGATGAAAGGTCGTCTGAAAACGTTTCGCCATGTCCGGCTGGTTTTCAGACGACCTTTGATTTCAAAAGATTAAAAATCGAAATCGCCGAAAGGACGGTTTTCTTTGTCGTCCAAATGCGCGACCAGCGTGTCGAACAGGACTTTTTCTTCAAATTCGTCGCCCTTGCGCGTAATCAACAGCGCGCGCTGTACCGGCCGGCGGCCGACGATGACTGCCATGCGGCCGCCGTCTTTCAACTGCTCTTTCAACACTTCAGGCACGCGGTCCACTGCGCCGCCGACGTAAACCGCATCAAACGGCGCGCCCGCGGAAGGCTCGGTCAGCCCGTTGTTTTGCACATAATCGATATTGTTCAAAGCCAAGCCGTCCAACACTGCTTTGGCGCGGTTTTGCTGCTCGGCATCGAGGTCGTCTGAAACCACTTTACCCGCCAGTTTCGCCAAAAGCGCGGTCGCATAGCCCGAACCCGTACCGATTTCCAAAACCGTATCGGTTTGCGTCAGCTTCAAGCCCTGAGCCAACCGCGCTACGATTTTCGGCTCGAGCATCTTATGTCCGTTGGCAAGCGGCAGCTCCATGTCGGCATACGCCAAACCCTGCAAAGACTCGCTCACGAAACGCTCGCGCGGAATTTCCTCCAACGCGTCCAAAACGTCAAAATCCAATACATCCCACGGACGGATTTGCTGTTCGACCATATTGAACCGCGCTTTTTCAAAATCCATTTTGTGCTCCGTTAAATAATTGTTTTAGCAATGGCAGACATTATAAAACCACACTCCCGCCGCGCCAACTTCAGCGCGCGCCGCCCGCCCGTTTTTTCGGTCTCAAGCCGCCTGACGCGAAGCCTTAAACCGCTTCTCCAAAATCTTCGCCAGTTCGCCCAAATACAAAGCATCCGTTTCATCAAACTGTGCCAAATGCTTGCTGTCCACATCCAACACACCAATACAGAGGTCGTCTGAAAACAGCGGAACCACAATTTCCGAACGCGACAAAGACGAGCAGGCAATATGGTCGGGATGCGCATTGACATCTTTGACGACCATCGTCTCGCCCTTCGCCCAAGCCTGACCGCACACCCCGCGTCCGAACGAAATCCGCGTACACGCCAAAGGCCCCTGAAACGGCGCCAAAACCAATTCGTCCGTACGCGTATCGACCAAATAAAAACCCACCCAAAACCAGCCGAACGCTTCCTTCAAAACCGCCGCCGTGTTCGCCAAATTCGCCACCCAATCCGTCTCGTCCGCCACCACAGACTCAATCTGCGGCAATACCTCCCGATAAAGCGCAGCCTTGTCCGAAGCCGAAAAATGAAGCGCGTGCATAGCCATGTCCTAATATATGTGTATATCAAGCAGTTATTATAAAACAGGTCGTCTGAAACAGCATTTCAGACGACCCCGGGCATCCCGTTTCAAGTTGCTAACCCGTCGCATATCCACTAAACTTCACGTTACATCGCGCTACACGCAGCGTACAGCCAAAGAAACACAACACGGAGCAAAAAAGATGTATCACCAAATCGGAATGTGGGATCAAAAATGGGTCATCGGCAACTGGAAAATGAACGGCCGACTCCAAAACAACAACGCACTCATGCACCGCTTCCGCATCATGCCCACCGCCGAACGCGTCCTCATCGGCCTCGCCGCCCCGACCGTTTACCTGTTGCAACTGCACAACGCCATGCAGATTGTCCTCAACAACCGCATCCTCACCTGCGCCCAAGACGTCAGCCGCTTTCCCAACAACGGTGCCTACACAGGCGAAGTTTCCGCAGAAATGCTCGCCGACATCGGCACAGACATCGTCCTCATCGGACACTCCGAACGAAGCCTCTATTTCGGCGAGAAAAACGAAATCCAACGCCGCAAAATGGAAAACGTCCTCAACGTAGGCCTCATTCCCCTATTGTGCGTCGGCGAAAGCCTCGAAGAACGCGAAGCCGGCAAAGAACACGAAGTCATCGCCCACCAACTCTCCGTATTGCATGGACTGAACACCAAAAACATCGCCGTCGCCTACGAACCGGTATGGGCAATCGGCACCGGCAAAGTCGCCACCGTAGAACAAATTGCCGACATGCACGCATTCATCTACAAAGAAATCTTGTCTTTGTGCGGAAGCGATGTTAAAATGCGCGTTCTTTACGGCGGAAGTGTGAAAGCAGACAATGCAGCCGACATCTTCGCAGTACCTCATGTAGACGGCGCATTGGTTGGCGGCGCGTCATTATCGTATGACTCATTTACCGCCATCATCAACGCAGCGCAAGCCTCGTAGAAAACATATGGAAGCCTTTAAAACCTTTATCTGGATTATTAATATTATTTCCGCTTTGTCGGTGGTTGTGTTAGTATTGCTGCAACACGGCAAAGGCGCGGACGCAGGCGCGACCTTCGGGTCAGGCAGCGGCAGCGCGCAGGGCGTATTTGGTTCTGCAGGCAACGCAAACTTCCTGAGCCGCGCAACCGCCATCGCTGCGACTTTCTTCTTCGCAACCTGCATGGCAATGGTTTATATCCATACCCATACAAACAAACACGGTTTGGACTTCAGCAATGTGAAACAAACCCAGCAGGCTCCGAAACCTGCCGCTCCTGCTGAAAACCAACCCGTACCTGCTGCACCCGCTCCTCAGCAGCAGAAATAAAAGTTTTCAAAATGCCGACATGGTGAAATTGGTAGACACGCTATCTTGAGGGGGTAGTGGCCGTAGGCTGTGCGAGTTCAA
>CAJZEA010000101.1:0-6363 GCA_915066515.1 uncultured Neisseria sp.
AGCAGCCTTCGGGCGGCAGGTAGAAATCGGTGATTTCGGGGAACTGCTTTTGCAAAAGCGGCACGAACACTTCATTCAACGCCACGCCCAAAACAGCGGGCTCATCGGGCGGTTTGCCCGTGTAGGTGGAATGGTAAATCGGGTTTTCGCGCATGGTGATGCGTTCGACCGTAAACACGGGGAAATGATCCTGCTCGTTGTAATAGCCCGTGTGGTCGCCGTATGGGCCTTCCAACGCGGTTTCGTTCGGATGAATCACGCCTTCCAATACAATTTCGGCGCGGGCAGGCACTTGCAAATCGCTGCCGATACATTTCACCAGTTCCGTCCGCGAACCGCGCAGCAGTCCGGCAAACTGGTATTCGCTCAAAGTATCGGGAACGGGCGTTACCGCGCCCAAAATGGTGGCAGGGTCGCAACCGAGCACGACGGCGACGGGATACGGCGTATCAGGATTGAGTTTGCGGAATTCCTGATAATCCAGCGCACCGCCGCGATGCGACAGCCAGCGCATAATCAGTTTGTTTTTGCCGATTAATTGTTGGCGGTAAATGCCTAAGTTCTGGCGTTTTTTGTGCGGACCGCGCGTGACGGTCAAGCCCCATGTTACCAGCGGCGCAACGTCTTCCGGCCAGCAATGCTGAATCGGAAGTTTATACAAATCAACGTCTTCGCCTTCCCACACAATTTCCTGACATGGCGCGTTTTTCACTACGTTCGGCGCCATGCTCCAAATATCTTTCAACAGCGGCAGTTTGGAAAACGCGTCTTTAATGCCTTTGGGCGGTTCGGGTTCTTTCAGATACGCCAGCGTCTGCCCGATTTCGCGCAGCTTGGACACGCTGTCCGCACCCATGCCCATCGCCACGCGTTCGGGCGTGCCGAACAGGTTTGCCAACACGGGATAATCGTAGCGCGTACCGTCGGGCTTAATCGGGTGTTCAAACAGCAACGCCGGCCCTTCGGCGCGCAGCACGCGGTCGGCGATTTCGGTCATTTCCAAATGCGGGGAAACGGGATGCGCGACGCGTTTGAGTTTGCCCTGCTGTTCGAGCATGGCGATGAAGTCGCGTAGGTCTTTGTATTTCATGTTGATCCTTATTTGAGGTCGTCTGAAAACCGGACTTTGGATTTCAGACGACCTGAATCATAGATTGCAATATAGCTTCGGGGCATTCGCTGTTTTCGGCAAAAAACCAATATTCACCATATAAGTTGTGAATACTGAACTTCCAGCCCTTGTAGCAGAAATCTATCCACGTTTCGCCTGTTATTTCATTAGAAACAAAGGCGGTAGGGGTTCCGCCTAAACGGCGGACAATTTGCCGCAGCAGGCTCGACGGCGGGCAGGTTTGCGGCAGTTGCAGGAACAGGCGGGAGCCGTCGGACATGGTTTCGTTCAATAGAGGGCGGTTTGCCATTTGGTCTTTAATAGTCTGCACCGAATGCCGCCTCTATCCTTGCCTGCGCTTCGGCATATTCTATGCCGTGATAAAAGTCGCGTACCAGCGGATGTTCGCTGCCTTGATGCAGTTGCAGCAGGGGACGCCGGTTGTCGGACTGGGTAACGACATTGCAGTGCAGGCCGAAGGTGTCGGATTCGTAAGGGGGCAGCCAGTTGCATATCCTGCCGAAATAAACGACGTTTTCCGGATTGTCGTGAAAGTCGCTTTGATAGTCGTTAAAACTCTTTTCACTGACGGATACCCACACGCCGTATTCCAGCGTTTCCTCATGCCCGATAATCGGAATAAGCAACACCGCGCGGATAAAGCGGTCGGTTTGGTCGGGATAGCGGATGATGCAGAAATCAGAATCGCATTCCGCTTGATAAGCAATGCGTTCTTCTTCACTGAGTTGGTTATAGGGATCGGGAGTGGCAAAGCAGAGCGCAGGCATGTCTTCATGTTTTTCGCCGCAGGAAGTGCAAGTGTACATGATGGATTCCTTTTGAGTTTTAGGTGGGACCGGTTTTCAGACGACGTGTAAGTGTGATGCGGGCGTTTGTGAGAAACGCTTTTTAACCGTTCAAATAAGGCAGATCCAAAGCTTCGCCATAGCTTTCGTCCAAAATTTTGTTGATGCGTGCAGCAAATTCGACAGCAGGCATATCGACGGTTTCGGGGTCGTCAGGCGTGGGGAAAATGGCAATGTAGCTGCCAATGTCCATTAGGTAGGGAATGCCGTCTTCTAAAAATTCTTCAAGCTCCAATTCGAAGATGCAAAGGTTTTCATCTCCTGCCTGTGCCAAGGATAGGCGGGCAAATTCCAAATCCGACCAGATAGCCAGCGAGGTATGGCCGTCATCATCGCCCCAAAATGACCAGTCTCCATCTTCGTCTGCCATTACATAAAGACATTCTGAATCGGCAATATCTTTAATGGCGTGTTCAAAACGTTTTTGCGCGGATAGTCGCAAAATAGACTGAATGGCTTGTGGTGGATATCCCATAATCGGTTTCCTTTTATAACTGGTTTGAAGTTCGGGTCGTCTGAAAAACAGGGTGCAGCCTATATTGCATTAGTGGTTTTTTCGGCTGTGGTTTTCAATGCCTTCTGCCACGGTGGCTAAGAAATCCAGATATTTCGGGTCTTCGTCCAGCCACGCTTCGTCGTCCAAACCCATGTAGGCGCGCATCAACTCGTCAGCGGCGCGTTCCATATTGCCCAATTCAAACTGCGCCTGTCCTAAACGCAAATGCAAAAACGGGTTGCCGATTGCGTCCGGGCAATACATGGCGTGGCTTAAATGCTCGTGCGCGGCGGCAAAATCGCCGCTCAAAAAATCAGCATCGCCGATGGCTGCCAGAATCCATGTTGCCGCTTCCCAGTCGGTTTTCGGTTCGGGCAACAAATCCCACGCCTGCCAATAAAGGTCGAGTGCTTCGGCGTATTGCCCGTCTTTCGCCAACGTGTCGCCTTGTTCGCAAAGCCGGCAAATGGTGTCGTAGGTTTGGTCGTTTAATTCGCCCATGGTTTATGTCCAATCGTAAGTAAATAGAACAAGTCTGCTGATCGGCTCGTACAGCATGACAATATTGTCTGCACCATGGGAATAGGAATAACCGCAAGCTGAGGCGATATGGTAAAAACGATTGCCATTGTGGGTAATGGTGACGTTCCCGTCTTCATCTTGCGTCATTTTGTAAGCAGACGGGATGTCGTCTGAGGTTGACCAGTTGCTGCTTTCAATGCGTTCTCCACCCAAGCTGTTCAGAAATAATCCGTCATACTTGCTGAAATAGGGCTCTCCGTTGTAATCCCCTGTTTTTTCCTGAAATGCTTTTTTCTGTTCGGCATAGTTTTTCAGGTTTTCGGCAAAATATTTTTCCAAATACGGATCGGTCAGCAAATGTTTGTTGGACGGGCTGCGGAGAAAATAACGCTCGTCACCCAAAAATTCGTAACGGTTGTCTTCAGTTAAGCGGAATGAAAGCCAGTTAATTCCGATAAATTCATTATGGGCGAACTGCGTCAGCTCGCCGATTAAGCCGTCGCCCGGTTCCTGCGGATTGATCAAATGCAGCGTTATGCCTTTCCATTCGGGATTGATTTCCACTAAGTCGATACTGATACAAGGCAGAAAATGTTCTTTCAACCATGGCTGTTTTTCGGAAAATACAGTTTCAGCTTCGGGAAATGCATGTAGGTTTTCATTTAGTTCGTTAATAATTTCGCGATAATTCATGTTGTGGTCTTTATTGATGAGCGTTGGTTTATGTTGATGATGGATAAAGTTTAAATCCGAAGTCCGGGTCGTCTGAAAAACGGATTTTGGATTTCAGACGACCTGAATCATAGACGGTTTATATGCAGCTGCCCAAGGCTTTCAGTTCTTTTTTAACCACTTGCTTTTGCTCGTTGGTTTGGATGGTCAAAGATAAGAAAAAAGCATCGCAAGGGCTAAATTTGGACCAATGTTTTTTTACGGGGAAATGGCCTTCGGGCAGGTTGGAACTGTAATAATGGTCAGGTTCTTGAAACGCCAATTTTAATCCGTATTTGTTTTGCCAGTCGCGCAGTTGCGCTTCAGTTGCGCCGATTGGAAGGCTGTCCAGCCGCTGCTGCCACATTTGTTTGCTGCGCGCCAATCCTTGACGGTCGTAATCAATGCTAGAGCCGCAGGCGGTAAGTGAAAGACCGGTGATGAGCAATAATAGAGATGAGGTAAGGCGTACCATTTATGAATGTCCTTAGATAATGGTTTGAGGCAGTTGGCTTTCAGACGACCTTTTATGCTTTCGATTCATTCTGAGTCAGGGTCAATATTATTATCAAGAAAACGGTCTTTGTCAGCCATAAATATATTTTCTCATTTAAAATATGCATATTGAGCAATTGCTGAGGGAATAATATAGAAATACCTTCTATCAGATTTTTGAAGATTACTGCATGATTTTTTAACTATGTTTGGCGGCATAATGTAAAAAGGTCGTCTGAAAACCCAAATCCGTTTTCAGACGACCTTACAAGTGATACGAGGTGTCTATATAGCCACCTCCTTTAATCAGAAACTTTTAAAAACACAATTTCGGGAAACAATATGAACAAATTGAATGAACAGTGCGGCGTAGAAAACGACCTATCCTCCAGCATGGGCTGCTTTATAAAGGGCACTTTGGTAGAAACGGAAGAAGGCTGGACGCCGATAGACGAACTGAAGGTGGGTGATTTGGTGATGTCTCGCCCTGAAAACGGCATCGGCGAGACCGTGCCCAAGCGGGTGGTGAACACCTTCCGTTATGAGGACAAGGAAGTGGTGATGCTGAAATTTTCTCAATTTCCTGAAAGAAGTGGAGGAGGTCGAATTTTAATAGCTACCCCAAACCACCCGTTCTGCGTGTACGGCGTGGTTACCAACCTGATTCTTGAGCATCCCCAATTCGGTAAGCTCGGTGCCTATTGGAAGGGCTGCGATTACGACGATGGTGAAGACGTGTTTGCCGGGGATGAAGGAAGGGCGAGATACGAAGCCCTGTGGGCATTTAAGCACACGCCCTATGAAATGCGGCTGTACGAACAACCGGTGTGGAAGCGCGCCGACCAGCTTGAGCGCGGAGACGTGGTGTTGGGTGTTCGTGATTATTATGTAGTAGAGGATTACCGCCCGCTGTATGCCTACCGCGATACCGATCAAGCCTGGGTACAGCCGACCAACCTGGCCTACGGTTGGGAGCAGTCGGATCGGGGCAACAGCTATGAGATGACACTTACTACCGAATCACTATATAACCCAACAACGGATTGGTTGGACGTGCCGAATGATGAGAACCTGCTGTATGTGGATGAGGACGGACAACGGCATTACCGCCCTTACCGCACCACGGTTTATAACATTGAGGTCGAGGATTATCACACTTATTGTGTAAGTATGGGAGGTATTTTGGTACACAACCAGAATTGCGGCGCAGAGCGGCGCAACCGGGTGGACAGTCTGGAAATCCGCGACGGCGGGCAACCGTAACGCCGCTGTTTGCAACAAAGGTCGTCTGAAATTTTCAGACGACCTAATGAGCGGCAATGAATGGGGTATTTATCATAGCTATTTTTTCCAATCAGAAACTTTTAAAAACACAATTTCGGGAAACAATATGAACAAATCGAATGAACAGTGCAGCGTAGAAAACGCCCTATCCTCCGGCATGGGCTGCTTTATGAAGGGCACCTTGGTGGAAACGGAAGAAGGCTGGACGCCGATAGACGAACTGAAGGTGGGCGATTTGGTGATGTCGCGGCCGGAAAACGGCATCGGCGAGGCCGTTCCCAAGCGGGTGGTGAATACCTTCTGTTATGAGGATAAGGAAGTGGTGATGCTGAAGTTTTCCCAATTCCCCGAAAGGAACGGGGGAGGGGCAACCCTGGTCGCTACCCCGAATCACCCGTTCTGCGTGTACGGTGTGGTCACCAACCTGATTCTTGAGCATCCGGAATTTGGCCAGCTCGGCGCCTATTGGAAGGGCTGCGATTACGACAGCAGCGATATGTTCAATGGGCCGGACGGCTGGGAAAAATACGAAGCCCTGTGGGCATTTAAGCATACCCCCTATGAAATGCGGCTGTACGAACAGCCGGTGTGGAAGCGCGCCGACCAGCTTGAGCGCGGCGACGTGGTGTTGGGTTGTCGCAAGTATTATGTGGTGGAGGATTACCGCCCGCTGTATGCGTACCGCGATACCGACCAGGCATGGGCACAGCCAACCAACCTGGCTTACGGCTGGAAAGAGTCGGATTTAGGCAACAGCTATGAGATGGTTCTAACTGACGAATCGCTGAATTCTCCGACATTGGATTGGGCGGATGTACCAAATGAGACCTTTGCAAAATTCCCCAAAATCCCCTAAATTCCCACCAAGACATTTAGGG
>CAJZEA010000102.1:0-6250 GCA_915066515.1 uncultured Neisseria sp.
CTGTACTGTCTGCAGCTTCGTCGCCTTGTCCTGATTTAAAGTTAATCCACTATATGGATTCCTATAATCAGGAACGTTGCAGTTCGAAATTGAAAAGCCGGGTCCTGTCACATATAGAACCCGGCTTATTATAGAGCGATTGAATAGGCTTTTATGAATGTCCAAGACCTTCGGAGCAGTTCAGTTTTTGCCCGAACGTTTTTCAGACGACCTTTTATCTATGTTTATCAAGCAGACTGTATCGGGATGATACGGTTTTGACTGCGTTTGGCACCGCCTTCGCAATAGTTGGTTTTGACGTATTCTTCGACAATTTCCAAGAATTCGGCTGCGATGTTGTCGCCTTTTAAAGTCACTTTGCGTTCTCCGTCAACATAAACCGGTGCAACAGGGGTTTCGCCGGTTCCGGGCAGGCTGATGCCGATGTCTGCCAGTTTGCTTTCGCCCGGTCCGTTAACGACGCAGCCCATGACGGCAACGTTTAAAGATTCTACACCGGGGTAAAGGGTGCGCCATACGGTCATTTTTTGGCGAAGGTAATTTTGTACGTCTTGGGCAAGCTCTTGGAAGACTGTGCTGGTGGTGCGTCCGCAGCCCGGGCAGGCGGTAACCATGGGGGTAAACGAGCGCAGTCCCATGGTTTGTAGAATTTCTTGGCCGACGATGACTTCCTGCGTGCGTGAACTACCGGGTTCGGGGGTCAGGGAAATGCGGATAGTGTCGCCGATGCCTTCTTGAAGCAGTACGGCCAAGGCGGCAGTCGAAGCGACAATGCCTTTGCTGCCCATGCCTGCTTCCGTCAAGCCTAAGTGGAGCGGATATTGGCAGCGGCTGCCCAGCTCGCGGTAAACCTGAATCAAATCTTGAACGGAGCTGACCTTGCACGACAAGATGATTTTGTTTTCAGGCAAACCTAATCGGACGGCTTTTTCAGCAGATTCCAACGCTGAAATAATCAAGGCTTCTTTCATGATTTCTTCAGGCGGTTTGGGCGATGAGGACGCCAGATTGGCATCCATCATGCGCTTGGCGAGGCTTTGGTCAAGCGAGCCCCAGTTGACGCCGATACGGACGGCTTTGTCGTTTTCGGCGGCAGTCCAAATCATATAGGCAAATTTTTCATCGCCTTTTGCGCCTTTGCCGACATTGCCGGGGTTGATGCGGTATTTGGACAAGGCTTTGCCGCACTCGGGAAATTCTGCCAACAGACGTTCGCCATTGAAATGGAAGTCGCCAATCAGCGGGGTGGTGTAACCCATGTCGTCCAAACGTTGGCGGATTTCGGCAACTTTGGAGGCGGCTTCCGGGCTGTTGACGGTAATGCGCACCATTTCTGAGCCTGCATCGCTCAATTCTTTGACTTGCAGGGCGGTTGCTTTAGCATCTGCGGTGTCGGTATTGGTCATTGATTGCACGACAACGGGTGCATCCGAACCGACGGTGAGATGATCGATTTGTACTTGATGGGTTTGGCGGCGTTTGGGTGTGTTCATCTTTATTTTTTTCCTGCTACAAAGGAAGCTGATTTTTCACCGGCAACCCGGTATTCTGCCAGATTGATGGTTGTCCCGCCGTAATTGGCTTGTGCGCCTGTGGCAATACCGATCCAGACATTGTAGGGTGCACCGCCTTTAAAACGCCTTTCGCTTCCTGCGGGAATGATCCGGCTGAAAATCATGGTACCTTTCTTGTCGGTGATAATCAGATTGCTTCGGTATTGGACTTTAATCCAAAGCTCGTCTGAATCGACTTTGACTTCAGGTGCGGATGCCGCTGCTTCGGATGCGGCGACACTTGAAGCTGCTTTTTCGGCATTGGATATTTCTTGTTTGCCGTTTTCTGCCATATTGGAAACGGCAACATTTTCTTTTTTCAAATCCGGCGTCTGCATACTGTTGCGTACTGCATCGCTGTTTTGCGCGACTTGTTGTTCGTTTTCATGATTGGACTTGCTTTGCCAAACATAAATACCGCCGCCAAGCAGGATGAGCGCCGCCATGCCCAAAACCCATTTGGGAAAACCGACTTTTTCACCATCTTGGTAGTTCAAGCCGGCATTTTGTTTGCGATCAACCAGATAGACATGGTCTTCTTCCGGCGCGGAAATGGCTTTCAGACGACCTGTAATGGTTGCTTCATCGATTTTCAACAGGCGGGCATAAGAACGCAGATAGCCCATAACGAAGACCAATCCTGAAAAGAAAGAATAGTCTCCTTTTTCGAGTGCTTCAATTTGTTCGGCAGACAGTTTCAACCGTCGTGCTACTTCGTCAATATCCCAACCTGATTTGTGTCTGAGTTGTCCCAGCTCATCACCCAATGATTTGGCAGCTTGAATGTCGTATTCGTTTTTCTTTTGATTTTCCATGTAGTTACTTACCTGTGGTTACTGCCTGTAATTGTTCCGAGTAGGGGAAGTTTGCCCTTAACTGGGCTTCGTATTCGTAGGCTGCCTGGCTATTGCCCAAAGCGGTCGCCAATTTCCAACCCAGCAGCAAATCATCTGCCTGCAAGACATCGACTTTGCTTTGGTATTGACGGAAATAATAGTCCGCTTCGTTTAAATTGCCTGCCAGCATTTTGGTTCTTGCCAATTCTTTAAACGCAGGCGGGAATTGGGGTTGCGCAGCCAAAGAGCGTTCGAGATAAGCTTCTGCCAGCGAATATTGGCCCATCTTCGCGCTGCAAATGCCCTTGTTGAGGTTGGCGATAAACGGAGAAGGATAAGTCGGATCGGCCAGGGCTTTGTCAAAATAACTGATGGACTGGGCGGGATTATTCATCTCGCTGCACAAGAACCAGCCGTAGTTATTGTTGATTTCCGCATTGTCAGGTTTCAAAGATAGGGCTTTTTGGAAGCTTTCCTGCGCCTTTTCGCGCACTTTGAGATATTGATAGATTTGCGCGCGAACCAGCCATGCATCTTCATTGCTGCTGTCTGCTTTCAATGCCTCTTCAATGCTTACCGTTGCTTGACGGTAATCGCCCCCGCGCATGTATTCGATAGCCAACTGGGTTTTGATATTGGCGACCTGTGTCGCACGTTCCGCTCTGCTTGGACCTTTCGGGCCGGCGCATGCGCCCAAAACTAAAGTTAGAATAATGGGTTGCCAAATGTTCAGTTTCATAATCAGCTCTGTTGTTCGACCAAAATCTGCTGCCATTTTTGTTGGCGGCGTGTTTTATCTTGTACTTGTCCGGCCAATTGACCGCAAGCTGCGTCAATATCGTCGCCACGCGTTTTGCGTACGGTTACCACGAATCCTGCCTGCTGCAAAATATCGCGGAAAACGCGGATATTTTCATTGGTAGAGCGTTCGTAGCCGGAATTGGGGAAAGGATTGAACGGAATCAGATTGAATTTGCACGGTACGTCTTTCACCAGCTCAATCAGTTCGCGCGCATGTTGCGCCTTGTCATTGATTCCGTCCAACATAACATATTCAAAAGTAATGAAATCTCTTGGCGCTTTGACCAAATAGCGTTGACATGCTGCCATCAACTCTTTCAACGGATATTTTTTATTCAGCGGAACGATTTGATCGCGTACTTCGTCGTTGGAAGCATGAAGGGATACTGCCAGCGCAACAGGCATCGCATCGCGCAGCCTGTCCATTTGCGGCACCATGCCTGATGTGGAAACGGTAACGCGGCGGCGGCTTAGGCCGTAGCCATGATCGTCCAGCATGATGCTCAGCGCAGTAACGATATTATCAAAGTTCGCCATCGGCTCGCCCATGCCCATCATGACTACATTGGAAATCACGCGTTCGTTTTTCGGCGTAACGCCCATCGCTTTGTTTGCCCACCACAATTGCCCGATGATTTCGGCAGCAGTCAGATTACGGTTGAAACCTTGGCGGCCTGTAGAACAGAAGGTGCATTCCAATGCGCAGCCGACTTGCGAGGAAATACACAATGTACCGCGTTCTGCTTCAGGAATAAATACTGTTTCCACGCCGTTGCCCGTTCCTACATCCAACAGCCATTTGCGCGTCCCATCGGCGGATTCTTGCGCCATCATCAGTTTAGGCACATCCACGCTTGCCTGTTCGTTGAGTTTCAGGCGTAGGGATTTTGCCAAATCGGTCATTTCATCGAAACTTTGCGCACCGGCTTGGTGGATCCAGCGCATGACTTGTTTGGCGCGGAACGGTTTTTCGCCCATCTCGGCAAAATGATGGGTCAGTCCGTTTAAATCGTAATTCAGCAGATTGGTTTTCATGTGGTTTATTTCTTGGTAAAGCTTTTAATAAAGGCTGTCGTGATAAATCTTGCGAATCCGGCGGATTAGGACGTTGCATAGTGGGTTTGAACATGTCCTGAATCTTGTTGAGCAAACAGCTTTTATTTCCAAGCTCCTTCTATCATATTTTCAGACGACCTCCATTTGAGAAAGGTCGTCTGAAAACAGATTGAGACAAACAATATCGACAAAACCGTCCAAACGCCCGAACCGGTCGGACGTTCGAACGGCATCTATCGTTAACGCGGGCAGATTTCGCTTTGGCTGAAGAAGTAGGCAATCTCGATTGCTGCGTTTTCCAGACTGTCAGAACCATGTACGGCGTTTACGCTGAGAGATTCGGCAAAATCGGCACGTATCGTACCGGGAGCGGCTTCGGCGGGGTTGGTTGCACCCATCAGTTCACGGTTTTTTGCAACGGCATTTTCACCTTCCAGCACCTGAATCATGACAGGGTCGCTGGTCATAAAGGCAACCAAGCTGTCGTAAAAAGGACGCTCTTTATGGACAGCATAAAACTCTTGGGCTTCGCGCACGCTAAGGTGCTTCATTTTGGCGGCGACAATACGCAGTCCGTTGTCTTCAAAACGGCTGTAAATTTTGCCGATTACATTTTTACCTACAGCATCGGGTTTAACGATGGAAATCGTGCGCTCAATAGCCATATTATGTCCTTGTTTTTATTGCGTTGTGCAATAGTCTGAGGTTGGGGAAAATGAACTGCTATTTTATCAAATTTCAGTATACTTTGGG
The DNA here is from genome assembly GCA_915066515.1 of uncultured Neisseria sp. Lineage (GTDB taxonomy): Bacteria > Pseudomonadota > Gammaproteobacteria > Burkholderiales > Neisseriaceae > Neisseria. Next base: position 5,000 of record CAJZEA010000102.1, read on the forward strand.
AAAAGCCGCTCTTTTTTCTTCTCCTGAATCTTATTTTTTCAACGTCAGATGCGGTTGCTCCAAATAAACTTCCGATTGCATTTCCACCATACGGCTGGCAGTACGGGTAAATTCTTCGGCGAAATCGCCTTCGACATAAATATCGTTTACGCCTACCGCGCTGGTGGCACAGAGTTTTACTCGGAAATCGTACAATACGTCAATCAGCCAAGTAAGGCGGCGCGCTTCGGCTTTTTCCTGCGGCGTCAGGCGTTCCAATCCTGATACGAACACCATTTCATAATGTTCGGCCAAATAGAGGTAATCCGCTTGCGAACGCGGACCAAAGCATAAAGCGCGGAAATCGAACCAAATGGCGCGGTCGGAGTGGGCTTTATGTGGAATTTCACGCCCGTGTATTACGCTGACACCGGGGTTCAGTTCGGAAATTCCCGCCATTTCTTTAAACAAATCAGCCAATTTCTGCTCGTTTTCTTCATTGTTGGGAACGAAGAAAATCTCGGCAGGACGTAAAGTGCGCAGGCGATAGTCTTCTCCGCCGTCAACATTTAAGACGGTCAGGCTGGATTCAATCAGCGCGATGGTCGGCAGAAAACTGCTTCTGTTTTGACCTTGGGGATAAAGCTCGGACGGGGCATAGTTGGAAGTTGCCACCAAAACCACACCTTCGCTCAACAAGTTTTCCAGCAGGCGACCCAGAATCATCGCATCTGCAATATCGCTGACGTGAAATTCGTCAAAACACAATACGCGGGTCTCTTTGGCAATCTCGGCAGCAACTGCTTTTAAAGGGTTGGCTTCGCTTTTCAAATCTTTCAAACGCTTATGGATTTCCGCCATAAAAGCATGAAAGTGGACACGGCGTTTGCGGCGGTATGACAAACAGCCGAAAAAAGCATCCATCAAGAAACTTTTACCACGACCCACGCCGCCATAAAAATACAGACCTTTCGGTACCTGGGGAGAGCGCAGGCTGCGCCCTAGGAAACGATTGCGTTTGCGTTTGAACATCATCAGTTCCGTCCACAAACGATCCAAATATTCAATCGCCCGCGCCTGTGCTTCATCGCGGATGAAATTCGGTTGTTCAGCTGCCGCCTGATACCAAGTCAGCGGGCTGTGGTTTTCAAACGGAGGGGCGACAAACAGTTGACCTCTATCACTCATATCTGACCTTTATTATGTTTTTGGGTTTGACAATTATAGTGGATTAACTTTAAACCAGTACGGCGTTGCCTCGCCTTAGCTCAA
>CAJZEA010000103.1:0-6207 GCA_915066515.1 uncultured Neisseria sp.
TTTCGCCTTCTTTCAATTGTTTTTTCAGACCCATGAACATAACGTGGTAGCTGCCCGGTTTCAGCTCGGTTACGCCTTTTGCCGCCAGCGGAACACCACCTTTGACTTCGCGCATGCGCATCACGCCGTTGTCGTTGACATGGGTATGCACTTCAACGCGGTCGGCTACCGGGCTGCTGCCGCCGACCAAAAAGTCTTGTTTGGCTTCATCGTTGTGGATCTTCATGAACGCGCCGCCCATTTTCATGCCTTCAACGGTGGCACGCGCCCAACCGTCTTCAACGTGAACACCGGCTGCGGAAGCGGTGGATACCAAACCTGCTGCGATCAGGGTTGCCAATAATTTTTTCATGTATTGCTCCTTTATGATGAAATGGGTGGTTTTGTTGCGGCAAAAGCTTTCCGCGCAACATTGCATGTCGGTAATACTGTTCTCATCCTACATGCAATGGTCGTCTGAATGCTTTGACTCAGATTAAACAAAATGATTCAAATTAATTCATGAGAATTAATACTTAGTAAGTATAAATCATCTCAGAGTAAATTTAAACATACCCGCGCCATAATGCGATCGCCCACACGATACCCAGCATTGTCAAAGCGAGCAATTGCGCGGCGGAGCCGGCATCTTTGGCACGTTTTGCCAACTCGTGTTTTTCGGTGGAAGTATGGTCGACGGCGGCTTCGACGGCGGTGTTGAACAATTCGGTAATCAGCGAAACAAACGACGCAATAATCAGCAGCATTTTGGTCGCGGAGTCGAAATTGAGGAAAAAGGTCAAGACAATCAAAACTAGGTTCAGCCACAATACTTGGCGGAACGCGCTTTCATAGCGGTAGGCGGCGGCAAGCCCGTCTTTGGAATAGCCGAATGCGTTGACGATGCGTTTGATGCCGCTTTTGCCTTTTTTATCGGCAGCGTAAGAAGATGGTTTCATAAGTAATGTTTGTATCAATATTTATATTTGTAAAAAGAGGCCGTCTGAAAACGAGTGCAGCGAGTTTCGCCAAAACAAGCGAAGCGGGTTTCGATAAAACGGATTCGGATTTCAGACGACCTTTTGGGATTATTGTTTAGACCAAGCTTCGACAGCGTCAGCAAACATCGCGGCGACATCGAAGTTTTTTTGTTTCATGATTTCTTGGAAACCGGTCGGGCTGGTCACGTTGACTTCGGTCAGATTGCTGCCGATGACGTCCAAACCTGCCAGCAAGATTCCGCGGCGTTTGAGTTCGGGGGCGAGGGTTTCGGCGATTTCTCGGTCGCGTTCGCTCAATTCTTGCGCCACGCCGCGCCCGCCTGCCGCAAGATTGCCGCGTGTCTCGCCGTTTTGCGGAATACGCGCCAAAGCATAGGGTACGACTTCGCCGCCGATAATCAGGATGCGTTTGTCGCCGTGGATGATTTCGGGAATGTAGCGTTGCGCCATGATGGTGCGGGAATCAAGCTGCATCAGGGTTTCGAGGATACTGCCGATGTTGGGGTCTTTTTCGGTCAGGCGGAAAATGCCCATGCCGCCCATGCCGTCCAGCGGTTTGATGATGATGTCGCCGTGTTCTTTCAAAAATGCGCGGACATCGGCGGAACGGGCCGTAACCAGCGTAGGCGCGGTGAACTGGCTGAAATTCAAAATCGCCAGTTTTTCATTGAAGTCGCGCATCGCCTGTCCGCTGTTAAAGACTTTCGCGCCCTGCTGTTCCGCCAGCGTCAGGAATTGGGTTGCGTAGAGGTATTGCATATCGAACGGCGGGTCGGTGCGCATAATGACGGCATCGAAGTCTTTCAAGGTCGTCTGAACTTTGTCTGCCGCTTTAAACCATTCATGGTCATCGTCGCTTTTTGCACCGAGAAACTCAAACGGCGCAGCCTGAGCCGTCACCAATCCTTGCTGTACGGACAATTCGCCGCTCAAGGTATGGAAAAGCTGCCAGCCGCGTTTTGCCATTTCGCGCATCATGGCGTAGGTGGTGTCTTTGTAGGTTTTGAAACTTGCCATCGGATCGGCAATAAACAGGACTTTCATGGGAACTTCCTTATAAACAAACGACGTAATCATACCTTGTATTGAGGTCGTCTGAAAGGGCGCGGGCAGTTTGGCAAAGAGGTCGTCTGAAAAGCGGTTTGTGAATGGTTACACAAACTTCCTTTTCAGACGACCTCTTCGATTCTGCGTTTAAGCGGCGGCAAGGCTGATTAACTCTGCCGCGTGGCTGCGGGTCGTGTCGGTAATGATTTCGCCGCCAAGCATACGGGCGATTTCTTCGATACGCTGCTGATGGTCCAACACGCTGATTTCGCTGACAGTTTGTTCGCCTTCGCTGTGTTTGCGCACCTGCCAATGGTTTTCACCGCAGGAAGCGACTTGCGGCAGGTGGGTCACGGCGAGCACCTGATGTTTTTTACCCAAAGCACGCAGGGCTTTGCCGACCATTTCTGCCACGCCGCCGCCGATACCGGTATCGACTTCGTCAAAAATCAGCGTAGGGACTTGCGTGTATTGGCTGGTAACCACCTGCAAGGCAAGGCTGATGCGGGCAAGTTCGCCGCCGGACGCGACTTTGTTCAGCGGACGGGACGGATTGCCTTTGTTGGCGGCAACTTGGAACTGTACCTGCTCCAAACCGTGCGCTGTGGGCGAAGACGGCAGCAGGACGATGTCGAAACGCGCGCCTTTCATGGCGAGATGCTGCATATGTCCGGTCGTTTCCTCGCCCAACCTGCCCGCCGCCTGATGGCGCATGGCGGAAAGAACATGGGCTGCCTCCTGATATTCGGCAAGGTTGCGGGCAACGGTTTGCGTCAACGCTTCCAAATCGGCCGCGGCTTGCAGGCTTTGCAGGCGCTCGTCGATTTCAGCCAGCTTTTGCGGCAGGGCTTCAGGCTCGATGCGGTATTTCCGCGCCATCCCCATCAGCTCGCCCATGCGCTGCTCCTGCGCCGCCAATTCATTGGGATCGATGTCGCTTCGGCCTGCGACGTCGCGCATATTGGCACTGATTTCGCCCAATTCGGCTTCAATGCTCGCCAGCATATTCAGGCTTTCGGCAAAGTGCGGCTCGATGTTTTGCAGATTGGTCAATAATTTTTGGCATTGATAAATTTGACGTTGGATGCCGTTGTCGCCATCGATGTAGTCGCCGACTTCTTCGGCAGCCTGCAACAGCTCGGCAGAATGGGCAAGACTGTCGTGGCTTTGGCTGAGGGCTTCCCATTCGCCTTGTTTGACATCCAACTGGTTCAATTCGTTGAACTGCCATTCCAAACGCTCACGCTCGATAATGATGGTCTCGGCGTGTTCCTGCGCCTCTTGAAGGGCTTTTTTCGCATTAACCCAGTTTTGATAAAGCTGTCTGACGGTTTCCGCCTGCGCTTTGCTGCCCGCAAATGCGTCCAACAATTCGCGCTGGGCGGATTCTTGATTGAGGGAATGGTGGGCGTTTTGCCCGTGGATGTCGATAAGCTGCCCGCCGACGGCTTTAAGCTGCGCCAGCGTGGCTGCCTGATTATTGATAAAGCTGCGGCTTTTCCCTTTGGCATCGATGATGCGGCGGATGCTGAGTTCTTCCGCATCTTCGTCCAAAAAACCCTGCTCCTGCAATTGGGCTTTGAGATCGGGCAGAAGGCTGATGTCGAACAATGCCGACAACTGCGCTTCCTTCGCACCGCTGCGGACTTGGCTGTAATCGGCCTTATCGCCCAACAAAAGCCCGATTGCGTCCAGCGTAATCGATTTGCCCGCGCCCGTTTCGCCGGTCAAGACGGTAAAACCGCTTTGGAAATCCAGATTGAGGTTTTCAACAATGACAAAATCGCGCAGAGAAAGTGCCAACAGCATGGTAGTATTCCTTAGTAAATCGACCGCACATCGGCGGCTAACTTTAGATATGCTGATTATAACTAAGATTTTTTATAGTTTGAATAAGGTTTTCCTTATTTTATATCTAACAAACTGAATACAATGATATTATTTTTTGAAAAAAGGTCGTCTGAAAACCTGTTTCCAGTTTTCAGACGACCTTTGCCACTCCTGCCTGATTTAATTAATCAGCCTCTCCGGCGTTTCTTCCTGCTCCTCTTCTTCGCCTGTCGGCGGCGTTTCGATCAAATCAGGCAAAACCAATTCGCCCAATTCTGTCAGCGGCGGCAAATCTTCCAAACTGTCCAAGCGCAAATCGCTCAAAAACGTCGGCGTCGTCGCCCACAATGCAGGCCGCCCGACCGAATCACGATGCCCGATCACTTCAATCCAACCTCTGTCCTGCAAGGTCTGCATCACGTTCTGCGACACCGCCACGCCGCGTATGCCCTCAATGTCGCCGCGCGTCACCGGCTGCTGGTAGGCAATAATCGCCAGCGTTTCCATCACAGCACGGGAATAGCGCGGCGCACGCTGTTCCTGAAGGCTGCCCAGCCGCTCGAATGCCGCCTGAGCAATCTGAAACCGCCAGCCCTCGTGCGTATGCACCAGTTGCAACGCCCTACCCTGCCAACGCGTTTTCAACTGCGCCAACACGTCGATTAATTTGTCCTGCGACAGCGGCGGCACACACAATTCGCGCATGGATTTTTCGTTTAGGGGTTCGGTTTGGGTCAAAAGCGCAGCTTCAATCAGCGCGTCGGGAGGGAGTTTTTCAGTCATAACGTTAAAATTTAATTGTTTTGATGTTTTCAGACGACCTTAAACAAGGACTCTTTTCAGTTTTATATGTTGGTTTTAAATCTTACAAACAGGTCGTCTGAACAATCTATCTGAGGTTTCAGACGACCTGTTTGAGGATAGTGAAACCTCTTTTGGCATTCCACCATACCGCCCTACTCGCCCGCAGGCTTCTGCCCTTTGCGTTCTGCCTTTCTGGCTTCGCGCACGGCTTTGAGTTCGGCTTCTTTTTGGCGGGCTTTTTTGAGCCATGTTTCCCATTGGTTCGGTGTTTCGAGGGTGATTCTGCCGATTTTGCCTTCGCGGAAGTCGGTGAGGATGTTCTCGGCGGCTTTTTGGTAGTTGATCCGTCCGCCGCTGAGGACTGCGCCGCGTTTTTTGGCTATCCACTCGAGCCATGAGTTGTCGTCCCAGTGGCTGCTGGGGTCTTTGTCGGCTTGGTAGCGTTCTTGCAACATGGGGAGGTAGTGGCGGCGGAGGTAGTCTAAGAGTTCGAGGGCGACTTCTTCTTCGTCCAGCGCGTTGCGTCCGACTGCGCCGCCGGCGGCGAGGTTGTAGCCGCCTTCTTCGACGATGATTTTCGGCCACAGCATTCCGGGGGTGTCGTAGAGCCAGAAGTCGTCGGCGAGGAAGAGGCGTTGTTCGGCTTTGGTAATACCGGGTTCGTTGCCGGTTTTGGCGGATTTTTTGCCTATCATGCCATTGATGAGGGTGGATTTGCCGACGTTGGGGATGCCGCAGATGAGGACGCGCAGGGGTTTGTCTATGCCTTGGCGGTGGGGAATCATGGCGCGGCAGGCTTGGGTGATTTTGCCGTGTGCGCCGGTTTCTGAGGAGTCGAGGGCGATGGCGCGGGTGTCGGGGCGGCTGTTGTAGTGTTCGAGCCAGATTTTGGTGCGCTCGGGGTCGGCAAGGTCTTGTTTGTTGAGGATTTTGAGTTTGGGTTTGCCTTTGGAAAGCTGGGCAAGCAGGGGGTTTTCGCTGGAGGCGGGCATACGCGCGTCCAGCATTTCAATCACCATATCGACGCTTTTGATGCGTTCGGCGATGGCTTTTTTTGCTTTGTTCATGTGGCCGGGAAACCATTGGATTGCCATGTTCTTTTTCTTTCTGTCTGATTTGCGGTGGGGTCGTCTGAAAAGTGGTTCGGCGGTGTTTTCAGACGACCTGAGGTTTGTCCGTTTTCTGTGCAAAGGTCGTCTGAAAGCCTTCGCGGTTTTTCAGACGACCTTTTGGTTTGGGGCGCTCAAGGTTTAGAGATTGCCGTGTTCGTAGCGGTAGTAGCCGGCTTCGTCCATACATTGTTCAAGGGATTTGGATTCGCGTCCGTGTTTGGCGTCGTGTTGCGCTTGTGATTTGCAAACGTTGATTTGGCGGGAAACGTCGGATTCGCTTGCGCCGGTACGGTGCCAGCGGTAGGCGGGGACTTCGGTGGCGCAGGCGGCGAGTGTGCCGGCGAGTGCGAGGGTGATGATGGGTTTCATGGTTTTCTCCTTTTATAGTGGATTAAAATTGCAATGATACGGCGTTGCCAACGCCCTTATGTACT
>CAJZEA010000104.1:0-6158 GCA_915066515.1 uncultured Neisseria sp.
CTGTACTGTCTGCGGCTTCGTCGCCTTGTCCTGATTTAAATTTAATCCACTATAGGTTTCAGACGACCTTCAAGAATTACAGCAACCCCAAACCCCGTCAAAACTTATACCTAAGCGTCCCCGACAAACTCCTCGGCTGGCCGTAGTCGTGGTACGCCGTATCCATGCGGTAGCGTTTGTCGAATACGTTGTCGAAATTCAGCGTCAGTTCGGCGTTTTTCGAAACTTGGTACTGCGCGTTCAGGTCGACCACGGCGAAGGATTTTTGGCGGGAGAGGACGCGGGCGCGTTCTTTGGCTTCATCGTCGTCAAACTCGATATTGCTGAGGTCACTGTATTTGTCCACAAAGGTCTTGCTCTGCCAGCGCACGCCGCCGCCGAGGGTCCAGCGGGTTTTGGGCAGGCGGTAGGTGGTGAAGAGTTTGAAGCTGTGGCGCGGGTCGTATTGGCTGTTGGGCCGGTTGCCGTTTTCTTCGCGGGTCAGGTGCGACTGCACGCCCGCGCTGATGTCCCAGCCTTCGGCGGGCGAGCCGCTGATTTCGGCTTCCCAGCCGTGGGCTTTGGTATTCGCTGCGCGGTAGTAGGTGTCGTCGTTGTCAAATTTGCCCGCTTCGACGGGGACGTTGCGCCGTTTGGATTGGAACACCGACAACGAGGCGTTCAGACGGCCTTCGAGCCATTCGCCTTTCAGTCCAGCCTCGACAGTGCGGCCGGTAATCGGATCGATGGGGCGGCGGTTGATGTCTGTTTCGCCGTTTTCGTGCGGCTTGAACAGGCGGCTGTAGGAGGCGTAGGCGGAGAGGTTGTCGGTGAGTTCGTAGGTGATGCCGGCGTAGGGGGCGAAGCGGCCTTCTTTGGCTTCCGTATTCGGGCTGCCGCCAACCGGTATGGCTTGGTAATGGTAGCGGGCGTAGTTGGCGCCCAAAAGCAGCGAGAGTTTGTCGGTGGCGTGCAGGCGGGTGGCGGCATAGCCGCTGATTTGGCGATGCGCGATGGTGTCTCCATCCCATTTCCAGTCGTTGACGGAAGCGATGGAGGGATAGTCGCGGCGGCGTATGAAATCGTAGATGTCGTCTATGGAATAGTTGCCTTCAGAGTTTGCCCAGGCGCGTTTGTCCCGCGCGCGGTAGCCTCCGATGCCGAATACGGCTTCGTGTTTGCGCCCCCATAAATCGTATTGCCCGTTGAGCTTGAAGCTGAAGGCATGGCTGACGATATTGTCGCCCATTTTATAAAACTTGGCTCCGGCCGAGCTGTCGTCGTGCCTGAGATAGTTGTATGGGGCGTCACCCATACCGGGATTGAGGGTTTTCTCACGGTTGTAGCGGTATTCCAGCTTGGCTTTCCAGTTGTTTTCAAAGCGGTGTTCCAGTCCGGTAAAGAGTTCCGTCGCGCGTTCCCTATACCTGCTGCCTTTGATTTTGTTGTTGTCACGGATGCCGAGGCGGGTTGGGTAGCCTGCGCTATCGTAAACGGGCAGGTCCCCGCCGTAAAATTCTTTTTCTCGCGCGCGCTGGTGGTTGATGCCGGCGTAGGCGGTGGTTTGCGGCGAGAAATCGTATTCGGCAATGCCGTAAACCATGTCGGAGCGGTCGCGCGAACCCTCGGTCCAATGCCGCCCGCCCTCGGCGTTGATGACGGCGCGGCCGCGCAGGCTGCCGCTCGAGTTGAGCGGTCCGGACACGTCGGCCTCGGCATTCCAACGCCGCCATCTGCCGATGCCGACGGAAATTTCAGCCTGCCGCTCTTTGGTCGGACGCTTGCGTACCAGGTTCACCGTCGCGCTCGGGTCGCCCACGCCGCCCTGCAAGGCGGAAGTGCCGCGCACGACTTCCACCCGCTCGTACGCGCCCGAGTTCAGCAGTTGGTTGCCGTCGATTTCGGTGGTCATGCCGTCTATCTGGTAATCGTTGACCTTCTCGCCGCGCGCATACATGTTGGTTACCGCATAGCGCGAACTTGCCGGATTGCCGCTGATACCGTTGACCCATGAGAGCGCGTCGTAAACGCTGCGCTTGCCTTGGTCCTTCATCTGTTTGTCGGTTACCACGCTCACGCTCTGCGGCACCTCGCGCAGCGTCAGCGGCATCCCCGTCGCGGCGTAAGTGCCCGAAGCGGTATAGCCCTTGTTCAACGACTTCTGCCTCTTGCCGCGCACGGTAACGGTGGAAAGGGTAACTGCTGCCGGTTCGGCATCGGCGGGAACGTATGCGTCCGCCGCCTGCGTGCAGACAGGCAGGATAAGTAACAGCGGCGCGCCCAAACGGTAAAACTTCATTGCTACAAATTCTCCTTTTCAAGTTCAAACAATAGATTGATAGGATTGATAATAATTTTTGTATAAAAACTGGTAATTTTGTTTCATTTTGTTTTATTCGGAAGACGGGGTAGAAAAATGCAAAACGGGCAGGACGCTATGATGCGGTGAACAGGGATAGGAAAAAGAAATGACAGAGGGTTTGTAAAAGTTTGGAAAGGGGATATTGAATACCGTCATTCCCACCCCAGTCTACGCGAAGGCAGGCTGAGACGAGAATCCAACACTTTGGATTTCTAGAATCTCTGGAAAATTACTGCAGCCCGTCAGTTCGTTGTTTAATTGGGTTAAATTGGCAAACAAGCGTCGGAATTTTGTTACACTCTGGGTTCTTTACACTTCACACTCACACATCACACAAGGAGGCTTTATGGCATTAATGGACAGTTTGTTGAACGCGGCGGCGCAAGCCTTGGGCGGCAAAGACAAAAACGGACAAAGCTCGCTGACCGACATGGCGATGAATTTGGTACAACAACAAGGCGGCGTGGGCAATCTGATTAATCAGTTGCAACAAGGCGGGCTGGGTGATGTATTAAATAGCTGGGTTTCCAACCAACAAAGCAACCTGCCCGTATCCGGCAGCGATTTGCAAAACGCTTTGGGCAGCGATGCCATCAGCCAAGTGGCGCAAAAATTCGGTCTCGACAGCCAGCAAGCCGGCGATATGTTGGCGCAGATTCTGCCCAATCTGGTGGATAAAGCCACGCCGAACGGTTCGGCGCAGGATGCGGACGGATTCGGTTTGGACGATATTGCTTCGGCGATATTGAAGAACTTCACCAAATAAGCAGCACGAAAAATACAAAAAGGTCGTCTGAAAAACGTTTTCAGACGACCTTATCTTATGGTTCAAACAGTTTTTATTTCTTCGCCGCCCTTTTCGCGCGGATGACTTCGACCACGCCCGGCAGGATGGAAATCACGATAATCGCGACCATCACTAAAGCCAGATTGTTTTTGACAACCGGAATATTGGCGAAGAAATAACCGGCATAGGAAAACGACAAGACCCACAATACCGCACCGATGATGTTGTAGCGGATGAAGGTGCCGTAGTGCATACTGCCCATGCCCGCGACAAACGGGGCGAACGTCCGCACAATCGGGACGAAGCGGGCGATGATGATGGTTTTACCGCCGTGTTTTTCGTAGAACGCGTGGGTTTTCTCCAAATAGGACTGGCGGAAGATTTTGGAATCGGGGTTGGCAAAGAGTTTGCGCCCGAAAAACTTGCCGATCATGAAGTTGGCGGCATCGCCCAAAATCGCGGCGGCCAAAAGCAGCGCGACCATGACATAAATATTCATGCTGCCAACCGCGGCAATCCCGCCCGCGGCAAACAGCAGCGAATCGCCCGGTAGAAACGGCGTAACCACCAAGCCGGTTTCGCAGAAAATAATCAAAAACAACACCGCGTAAATCCATACGCCGTATTGCGCGGAAATCTCGACCAAATGCTGGTCGATGTGGAGGATAAAATCAATAAGGGTCGAAATCACGAGATTTTCCTGAAATAAAAAAGACAGAGGTCGTCTGAAAACAGACGCGTTGCCAAATGTCCGCCATTGTATATGAAACCCATGCCGCGCGCCCCTTTTTCAGACGACCCCGCGCCTTGATACGCGCTGACAAAACAACGTACAATAAACCCGATTCCAACCCATCCGGTATGCCTTTGTGAACCAGCTTATTTTCGACTTCGCCGAACGCGGCTATCCCGGTTTCGACAAATTCCTCGGAACGGAAAATGCCGAACTGGTCTATGTGTTACAGCATAAACACGACCCGTTTATCTACGTCTGGGGCGAAGAAGGCGCGGGCAAAAGCCACCTGCTGCGCGCATGGGTCGCCCAAGCGCTCGACGCGGGGAAAAAAGCCGTCTATATCGACGCTGCCGCCACGCCGCTGACCGAGGCTGCCTTTGAAGCCGAATACCTCGCCATCGACCAAATCGAAAAACTGGGCAACGAAGAACAAGCCCTCCTGTTTGTCGTATTCAACCGCTTCCGCAACAGCGGCAAAGGCTTTCTGCTGCTAAGCTCCGAACACACGCCCCAACAGCTCGTCATCCGCGAAGACTTACGCACCCGCATGGCGTACTGCCTCGTTTACGAAGTCAAACCCCTGACCGACCAAGAAAAAATCGACGCGCTCGTCAGCATGGCCGCAGCGCGCCAAGTGACCATAGACCCCGAAATCTTCGAATACCTGCTCAACCACTGGCGGCGCGACATGGACAGCCTGATGCAGATGCTCGACACGCTGGACAACTACGCCGTTACCATGGGCAAACGCATCACTCTGCCGCTTCTGCGCCAGCTTTTGAAACAACAGGAAACCCAATGAAAAACCTCGCCATCTTCGACCTCGACAACACCCTCATCAACATCGACTCCGACCATTCATGGCCGCAATATCTCATCAAAAAAGGGCTGGTTGACGCTGCCGAAACCGAAGCGCAAAACGAAAAATTCTACCGCGACTACCAAAACGGCTGCCTCGACATCGACGCCTTCCTCAAATTCCACCTCGCCCCGCTTGCCCGTTACAGCAAAGAAGAGCTGGCGGAATTTCACCGCGAATTTATGGCGGAATTCATCACGCCCCACATCTCGCCCATGCAGCGTATGCTGGTGCAGAGCCACCAAATGTCCGGCGACGAAACCCTCGTGATTTCATCGACCAACGAGTTCATCATCACCCCCATCTGCCACCTTTTCGGCATCACCAACATTATCGGCACCCAACTCGAAACCGGTGCAGACGGCCGCTACACCGGTAACTACATCGGCACGCCCAGCCTCAAAGAAGGCAAAATCACCCGCCTGAACCAATGGCTCGCCGAACGCGGCGAAACGCTCGAAAGCTATGGCAAAACCTATTTTTACAGCGACTCCAAAAATGACCTGCCACTGCTGCGCCTCGTCAACGAACCCGTCGCCGTCAACCCCGATGCCGAGCTGGAACAGGAAGCCAAAGCAAAAGGTTGGCCGATATTGAACTTCAAATAAGCAAAACCGCACCCGCCGACCAAACGGGCGCAACCCCGTAGCGTGGGCTTCGCCCACGAAAAACAAAAGGTCGTCTGAAAACAAATCAAAAATACCCCCTAAACCCGCTACAAATCTACAAATAAGGAAAACAATATGTCCATCCGCGCCATCATCCCCGCCCTGCTGCTTGCCTTCGCCCTACCCGCAACCGCGCAAACCGTCAATCCGGCAGAATACGCCCCCGCATCCCAAAATTCCGCGCAACCCATCAAACCCGTCAAACTGTCCATCTTGGTTTCTCCCGAAGGCAAAGCCGTAGAAGTCAGCATCCTCGAATCCAGCGGTTATGAAGGACTTGACGAAACAGCCGTGGCAACCGCCAAAAAAGACAAATACAAAGCCGCCGGATACTGGGTGAAATATAAAGGAACCATCGAGTTTAAAAACCAATAGGTCGTCTGAAATGTCCGCATTCAAACCCGTCATCGTTACCACCACCCTCCCGACCCGCGAAGAAGCCGAAAAAATCGGCAACCTGCTTTTAGAAAAGCAACTTGCCGCCTGTGTGCAATACGAAGCCATCACCAGCCAATACCTTTGGAACGGCGAAATCTGCCGCGACGACGAAATCCGCATCACCATCAAAACCTCGCGCCACTGCTACCGCGAAATCCAAAAAACCATCATCGCCAACCACAGCTACGAATGCCCGCAAATCCTGATGCAAAACGTCTCGCGCGGATACGCCCCCTATTTGCGCTGGCTGAAGCGGTGTCTCGGTTTATAGTGAATTAACTTTAAACCAGTACGGCGTTGCCTCGCCTTAGCTCAAAGAGAACGATTCT
>CAJZEA010000105.1:0-6121 GCA_915066515.1 uncultured Neisseria sp.
ACATCGCCGCGCAAACCGGCTGCAACTACTTCTGCGTGAACGTGCGCATCACCATTTGCAACGAATGCGGCCATATCGACAAACGTACCCTGCACGCCTGTTCCGCTTGCGGTTCGCACGACATCGACTACGGCACCCGCGTCATCGGCTACCTGAAACGCGTATCTGCCTTCTCGAGCGGACGGCGCAAAGAACATGCGCTACGGCATTACCACCGCAAAGCGGCTTGATGGTATTGAATAGATAAAGGTCGTCTGAAAACTGGTTTTGGGTTTTCAGACGACCTTTTGGGTTTTGTCTAGGACTTTATAAAGGATGGACGAGTTTAAACTGCGGTATTTAGAAAGTTTAAACTCAATTAGCCTTTGAAGCTGAGGATAAGAAAAACGACCGATACGCTGTATCGGTCGTTTTTTACGAATACCTGCTAAATTAGAACCAAGCTTTGATCAAAGCGGCAGTACCTGCGATACCGCCAATCAGACCGACTGCATTGGCTGCGGTACCCATTGCGCCGTTGACTTGGTCACGTTTGTCTTGGCGTTTTTCACGTTCCAATGCCAGCTCTTCTGAAACGTTGGTACGTTGACGGCGGTGTTGTTCCAGCTCGGCACGGGAGAGTTGTGCAGATTCGCGGTTGCGGCCTGCTTTGATGGCTGCGGAATCGCTACCGATAGCCAAATCGCCTACGGAGCCTCCGGGCGCAGAGCAACCAGTGATAACGAAAGAAGTCAGGAGCAGGGCTGCGATTTTATTTTTCATGATGTTACCTGTTTGAAATATAAGTATTAGGAATCCAATAATCCGTAAGGACCGGTTATCAGTGAAGGATGTAGATACGGTTGTTGCGGTTGGCTCGGTTGATAGCGTCGGCTTCATCCATCATTTCTTGACGGCGTTCGCGGCGGCGCTCTGCACGTTCTGCACGTTCGTCAGCTTGAACGCGGCGGGAGTCGGCACGCATGGTAGCTTCTTGTTCATAGGATGGTGAGTAGTGCATATGGCCGTAAGTACAGCCGGTAAGCGCACCAATCAGAGCAGTCAGTAAAATAGCTTGTTTTAACATAGGTAATAATCTCAGATGAAAAGAAGGGCTGGTAAAAAATTTTCTGTATATTATTTTAATCTTATGGAATTTACAAGTTAAAACTTCTGTCGTAATTCAAAAAAGTATGTTAACGAATGTTTTGGAATTTATTTCATATATGAAAGAAACAAATCAAATCGTTTTTTGCAATGAAACTGTATGACAATATTGGGTTTTATGGAAGTTCCTCGATAAATTATTACTTGGAAAACTTATTTAAATCTTACGAAAAAAGAATTTCAGAGATTAAATGAGAAATACTTAGGTTTGCTGCTGAAACAACGAAAAAGATGGCTGCTATTTAGAATATTATGATAATAGAAATTTTCCCGCCGATTTGTCAGTATGTCTTTAGAGTCATCAATCAAAATTTTGGGATAAGTCAAACTAAGCAGGGAAATTCTGGTCTGAACAGTTGTTTTCTCTGAATTATGGGAAACATTCAATCTTATTTATATTAAGATTCGGTTTATTGTAAACAGGCGAATTGTATCATGAGCGAACATTTGGAAGAGCAGGCTCTGGGCTTGAGTATTGATTTGGGTTTTCACGACATCGGTGGAATTTATCATGCGGCCAAGCCCGAGGTTTTGAAAGCGATTGTTGAGGCTTTGCAGCAGGACGGTTTTTCAGACGACCTTTATGCGGATACTTTGGTGGCGCATGAAAACGGTCGGGAATCTTTGCAACTGCCTGCTGAGTTTCATGGCGCGGCTGAAATTTGCTTGGAAGACGAAGCGGGCGGACGGCAGGTTTTGCCGTTGAACCATGGCGAAGACGGCGTGCTTTGGGTTGCGCTGCCGGCTTTGGCTTGCGGCTATTACACTTTGTCTGCGGAAGTGGAAGGCAGCGTCCGCAAGGTGCGGCTGGTGGTTGCGCCGCAGTCGGTTTATCAGCCGAAAATGCTGGAACACGGTTTGCGCATGAACGGGCTGACAACGCATTTGTACAGCCTGCGTTCGCAACGGAACTGGGGCATCGGGGATTTTACCGATTTGCTGGATTTGATGGCGTTTGCGGCGGATAAGCAACTGGATTTCGTCGGCATCAATCCGCTGCACGCGCTTTTCAGTGCCAAACCTGCTTTTGCCAGCCCGTACAGCCCGTCTTCGCGCGAATGGCTCAATCCGATTTATCTGGATGTGGAGAAGGTCGGCGCGTTTTCCTACAACGAAAAGCTGAAAAACTGGCTCAAGCAGCCGAATATCTGCCAGCGCATTGCGGCGTTGCGGATTACGGAAACCGTCGCTTATACGGCGGTTTGGGCGTTCAAGCGCGATGCTTTGCAGAGGGCGTTTGACGCGTTTGAAAACGACGGATGCGAAGCCGCCGAACAAGAGCGGGCGGCATTTGACGCCTTTGTCGAAGAACGCGGCTGGGCTTTGGAAGGCTTCGGTTTGTTTGAGGCGTTGAATCAGTATTACAACCGCTCCGGTGAAGTGGGTTGGCTGTCTTGGCCGGCGGAGTTTCATGATCCGCATGGTGAGGCAGTTCAAAGATTTGCACAGGGTCATCGCCGCGAAATCCGTTTTTATATGTGGCTGCAATGGCTTTGCGCGGAGCAGTTGCGCGAAGTGAACGAGGCGGCTGCGGCGCGCAGCGTGAAGCTGGGGATTTACGGCGATTTGGCGGTCGGCGTGGCACGCGGCAGCGCGGACACTTGGCTTAACCGCGCCGATTACTGCATGGATATGGCGGTCGGCGCGCCGCCCGATCCGTTCAGCCCGACGGGGCAAAACTGGGATTTGCCGCCGCTCAATCCGATGATGTTGAAGCACTCGGGCTATGAGAAGTTTGTCCGCCTTTTGCGTGAAAATATGCGGCTTTACGGCATCTTGCGCATCGATCATGTGATGGCTTTGTGTCGTCTGTGGTGGGTTGCGGGCAAGACGGCGGACTTTGGTGCGTATGTGCATTACGACGCGGATGTGATGTTTGCCATCCTGGCTTTGGAAAGCCGGCGGAACCAATGCGTCGTTATCGGCGAGGATTTGGGGACGGTACCCGATCAGGCGCGGTATTTGCTGAACCGCTATCAGGTGTTTTCTTATAAGGTCGTGTATTTCAGCAAAGGCTGGCACGGCTTTGAATTGCCCGAAGAATATCCCGAACAGGCGATTACGGTGGTCAGTACGCACGATGTCGCGCCCTTGGCAGGCTATTGGACGGGCAAGGATTTGGATTTGATGTTCCGCTTGGGTACGATTCCCGATGCGGAAACTTTTCAGACGACCTTGGAAGCGCGCGAACACGACAAGGCGGATTTGTTCGATAAGTTGAAACACGCCGGCTGCCTGCCTGCCGACGCCGAGATGTCGTCTGAAATTGATGAAACGCTGTTAACCGCCTTGCACCAGTATGCCGCCATGAGCCGCAGCAAACTGTATGCGGTGCAACTGGAAAACCTACTGGGCATGAGCGACAACCTGAATGTGCCGGGCGTTTCCGAGGGTTATCCCAACTGGGCGCGCAAAATGCCCGTCGCGCTTGAAGATTTTCCCCACAACCGCTTGATAGGCGGCCAACTTGCCATGATTGGAGAGGTACGCATGAAGAAAAACAGCCGGATGAAGCCTTATCACGAGCTTGACCAAGTCGAACGCGACACGGTCGAAAGCCTGTTTCTTGCCACCCACAGCGATTTGTTCGCCTATTTGGGACGACACCGCCTTGCCGAAGGCGACGAGGTCGTACGGACTCTGATTCCGAACGCTTGGGGCGTGGATATTGTCAACCGTGAGAGCGGCGAACTGATTACGTCGTCTGAAAAAGTCGATGAACGCGGATTCTTTGTTGCTGTGTTGCCCGAAGGTGCGCCCGATTATGCGTTGAACGTCCGTTATGCCGAAGATGCCGAGCCTGTGCGTGAAGAAGACCCTTACCACTTCGGCTCTGCCTTAAAAGATATGGATTCTTGGTTGCTGGCGGAAGGCAAACACCTGCGTCCTTATGAAACTTTGGGCGCGCATTTTGCCGAAGTGGACGGCGTGAAAGGTGTGAGCTTTGCCGTATGGGCGCCGAACGCGCAGCGCGTTTCTGTCATCGGCGAATTCAACCACTGGGACGGCCGCCGCCACGTCATGCGTTTCCACCGCGACAACGGCATTTGGGACATCTTCATCCCCGCCGTCAAACTCAACGCCCTCTACAAATTTGAAATCCGCGATGCCAACGGCAATGTACGGCAAAAAACCGACCCGTATGCCTTCGGCGCAGAGTTGCGTCCGAATACGGCGTCTGTCGTGCGCGGTTTGCCGGAAAAAGTCGAAACACCCGACTTCCGCGCCCGCGCCAACGCCATTGACGCACCCATCAGTATTTATGAAGTGCATTTGGGTTCGTGGAAACGCAATCCTGAAAACAACTTCTGGCTGACTTACGAACAGCTCGCCAAAGAATTGGTCGCATACGTCAAAGACATGGGCTTCACCCATATCGAATTCCTGCCCGTTTCCGAATATCCGTTTGATGGCTCGTGGGGCTATCAGGCAACCGGATTGTATGCGCCGACCAGCCGTTTCGGTTCGCCCGACGAGTTGCGCGCCCTGATTAAAGCCGCCCACGACGAAGGCATCGGCGTCATCCTCGACTGGGTGGTCGGACACTTCCCGACCGACGACCACGGGCTTGCCAAGTTTGACGGCACCGCGCTGTACGAACACGCCGACCCGCGCGAAGGCTACCACCAAGACTGGAACACCCTGATTTACAACTTCGGCAGGAACGAAGTCAAAAACTTCCTGCAAGGCAATGCCTTGTATTGGATAGAGCGTTTCGGTTTCGACGGCATCCGCGTGGACGCCGTCGCCTCCATGATTTACCGCAACTACTCGCGCAAAGACGGCGAATGGATACCCAACCAATACGGCGGCCATGAAAACCTCGAAGCCATCGCCTTCCTGCGCGATACCAACACCATGCTGAAAGAGGTTGTCCCCTCTGCCACCGAAATCGCCGAAGAATCGACCTCGTTCGCCAACGTAACCCGCCAAGAAGGCTTGAACTTCAGTTACAAATGGAACATGGGCTGGATGAACGACACCTTGCGCTACATGATGGAAGACCCCATCAACCGCAAATACCACCACAACAAAATGACCTTCGGCATGATGTACCAATACAGCGAAAACTTCGTCCTGCCGCTCTCGCACGACGAAGTCGTACACGGCAAACGCTCGCTGCTCGGACGGATGCCCGGCGACTGCTGGCAGCAATTCGCCAACCTGCGCGCCTACTACGGCTTCATGTACGGCTTCCCCGGCAAAAAACTCCTGTTTATGGGTAACGAGTTCGCGCAAGGCAGAGAGTGGAATTACAACGAAGGACTGGATTGGTTCCTGCTCGACCAAGAAGGCGGCTGGCACAAAGGCGTACAAAACTTCGTGCGCGATTTGAACCGCGTCTATAAAGACACCGCGCCGCTTTACCAGCTCGACCAATGGCCGGAAGGCTTCGAATGGCTGGTCGCCGACGACGGCAACAATTCCGTCTTCGTCTTCGAACGCCGCGACCGCGAAGGCAACCGCGTCATCGTCATCAGCAATTTCACGCCCGTCGTCCACGACAGCTACCGCTTCGGCGTGAACGAAGCCGGCGAATACCGCGAAATCCTCAATTCAGACGACCCCGGCTACAACGGCAGCGGCGTATCCGCCGGACAAACCCTGCAAACCGAAGAAATCTGGTCGCACGGCAGACCCAACTCGCTCGCCGTCAAAGTACCGCCGCTGGCAACGGTTTACCTCTACAAAGCCGCCGAACCCAGGGCAACGGAAGTAGCCGATCAGGAAGAAGGCGAAGCGTAAGCTTGAACTGAACTTGTTTTTTTGAACACAGAAAGACAGGTTCAAACCAACCGCTTTGCCTGTTTCAGACGACCTTTTGAGATGAAGGGGTCGTCTGAAATTTTTTGGGGGAACGAATAAGGTTTCATCCTGATATAGTGGATTAAATTTAAATCAGGACAAGGCGACGAAGCTGCAGACAGTACAGATAGTACGGAACCGATTCACTTGGTGCTTCAGCACCTTAGAG